>CAIQJJ010000393.1 GCA_903872065.1 uncultured Anaerolineales bacterium
GGGCGTATACGCGTCGCGGCTTTGGGTGGATGGTATTGCCTGGCCGGCCGCCACGAATATTGGTTTTCGACCCACTTTTGAAGGGGATAGACGTTTATCTGTGGAAGCCCATATTCTCGATTTTAATCGCGACCTTTATGGACAGCATGTCACATTGGATTTTGTGGCTCGTTTGCGCGGGGAACAAAAATTTTCTGGCATTGAAGCGCTCATGGAGCAAATTCGGCAAGATATCGTTCAGACTCGCCAGTTGGTGACACGCTAATGCAATCCTACCTTGACTTAATGCAATATGTTCTTGATCACGGCGTGCGCAAAGAAGACCGCACAGGCACCGGGACGCTTTCGGTTTTTGGCTATCAGATGCGTTTTGATCTAACGGCTGGCTTTCCTGTGTTGACCACGCGCAAATTGCACCTCAAATCCATTATCTATGAACTGCTCTGGTTTTTACGTGGCGAGACCAACCTGCATTATCTTCACCAACATGGTGTAACAATCTGGGATGAGTGGGCGGATGAAAATGGAGAGTTGGGCCCGGTTTATGGCGCACAGTGGCGCGCCTGGAAGACCGCTGATGGGCAAGTGATCGATCAAATAGCGCAGGTCGTTGAGCAGATCAAACGCAGCCCGAATTCGCGGCGGCTAATTGTGAGCGCCTGGAATGTTGGGGACATTGATCGGATGGCTCTTCCACCATGCCATGTCCTGTTTCAGTTCTATGTGGCTAATGGGCGGCTTTCCTGCCAGCTTTATCAACGTTCGGCAGATATCTTTCTTGGCGTTCCGTTTAATATTGCCTCTTATGCCTTGTTGACCATGCTGATGGCGCAGGTGTGTGAGTTAGAAGTGGGTGAATTCATTCACACCTTGGGCGATGCCCATCTTTACTTAAACCACCTGGATCAAGTCCATTTGCAACTTACGCGTTCGCCTTATCCTTTGCCAAAGCTCCAGATTAACCCGGCTATAAAATCTCTCTTTGAGTTTGACTATCCTGATTTTACGTTAACCAATTACCAGGCGCATCCTGCTATCAAAGCGCCAATTGCAGTATAACAGCCTTCTCTTTTTTTATTCTATGCTCATTTCTCTGATTGCGGCCATAGATCGTAACCGTGGCATAGGTTTGCAAAATCATATTCCCTGGCGCTTGCCGGCTGACAGGCGGCGTTTCAGGCAGTTTACCATGGGGCGCCATTTGCTGATGGGGCGAAAGACTTTTGAGTCGATCGGAAAACCCCTGGATGGGAGAGTAACCATTGTGTTGACCCGCAATATCGGCTACCATCCTACCGGTTGTCTGGTTGCACATTCCCTGTCGGCTGCTTTAGCCCTGGCGCAAGAGCGGGGGGAAACAGAGCTTTTTGTTTGTGGGGGTGGTGAGATTTATTCGCAAACCTTGCCGTTGGCCGATCGGATGTATCTAACGCTGGTGGAGACTGTGGCGGAAGCCGATGCCTGGTTTCCGGCCTGGAATGATGCTGAATGGCTTACAGAAGAGACTGCTCATTTTGATATGGACGCGCAGAATCCCTACCCATTTGTTTTTTGTACCCTGTCGCGCTTGACAAAAAACGTCATTTCTGTATAATCTTGAAAGCTTAATCGTTAACGGCTGAGACGAGGACGAGTAGCTGCTGATTTGGCGTTTCAGAGAGTGGAGAGTGAGTTTTGTTGAGGGACAAGACTCGCCGAAGGTGTGAGCTCCGCATGCACAGCAGTGGCGAATGGACCTCTGAGCCGCAGGGCGAAATATAGCGCGTATGGCGCTGTAAAGTAGCTCTCGCCGGGATGGCCTCCGTTATGCAGGCCAGAGTATCAGTGAGGGATGCTTTCCTCATTTTGTACTCATTGAGTGAGGTTGGCTGTTGATTGACCCGTTACATCACGAACGGGTTTTTTGTTAAAAACAGCCGCCTAACCGGGGTGGTACCACGGATGCGCGTTCGTCCCCTTCAGTTTGTCGTAGCCAGGTTTGTCTATGATGAATTGGGGCGAGCGCGTTTTTTATACTCATCCATCTTTTTTTCCCGTAGGAGGAACTATGTCTGAACAAACTCGTTTTCTGCTTGGCGAAAGTGATCTGCCCAAATTTTGGTATAACATCAATGCAGATAGCCCTGTCGCGCCGGCTCCGGTATTAAATCCCCAAACCCTGCAGCCAGTTACCCCCGATTTCTTGTCCGTTCTCTTTCCGATGGACTTGATCATGCAAGAAGTCAGCGCTGAACGTTTTATTGAGATCCCTGAAGAAGTGCGCGAAATCTATAAGCTGTGGCGTCCAACTCCGCTTATTCGCGCTCGTCGTCTTGAAAAGTTTTTGGATACCCCGGCTCACATTTACTTTAAGAACGAAGGGGTTTCTCCGGTAGGCAGCCATAAACCGAATACGGCTATCCCTCAAGCCTATTACAACAAAATCGGCGGCACCAAAGCTTTGACGACCGAAACAGGCGCCGGGCAATGGGGTTCCGCTTTGTCTATGGCATGTAATTTCTTTGGCCTGGACCTGGAAGTCTATATGGTCAAGGTCTCTTATTCGCAGAAGCCCTATCGTCGAATTATGATGGAATCGTTTGGAGCGCAGGTCTTTGCCAGTCCGACGGATCGTACGAACTATGGACGTTCGCTCCTGGCGCAGTCCCCGGACAACCCCGGTTCTTTAGGGATTGCCATTTCTGAAGCGGTGGAGGTAGCGGCAACTTCGGGCGGAGCCAAGAAATACAGCCTGGGGTCGGTGCTTAATCATGTCTTGCTGCATCAGACAGTGATCGGCGAGGAGGCCTTGAAGCAGATGGATCTGGCCGGTGAATATCCAGATGTCGTCATCGGTTGTGTTGGCGGCGGTTCCAACTTTGGCGGCATCGCTTATCCCTTCTTGCGCCAAAATCTGCGTGAGGGCAAGAACACACGCATTATTGCCGTAGAACCCACTGCTACTCCGTCGTTAACCAAAGGCGCTTATACATTCGATTATGGCGATACCGCCCAAATGGCGCCCATCGTCAAAATGTATACATTGGGGCATGATTTTCTGCCGCCTCCCATCCACGCTGGCGGTTTGCGTTATCATGGCATGTCGCCCTCCATCAGCGCCCTCTATAACGCGCAGTTGATCCAGGCCGTAGCAGTAAAGCAATTGGCGACCTTTGAAGCTGCTATGCAGTTTACCCGTACAGAAGGGATTGTTCCAGCTCCCGAATCGGCTCATGCGATCCGCGCGGCCATTGATGAGGCCTTGGATGCCAAGACAAAGGGCGAAAAACGGGTTATCCTGTTCAATCTATCCGGCGTTGGCTATTTGGATATGGCCTCCTATCAGGCTTATTTATCTGGCAAACTGGAAGATTATGAATATCCCGCAGAAGCCATCCAGGCCTCGATGGCTCACCTGCCCAAAGTAGCGGCGTAAAGCAGCTTTGTCCGCCACCTTGTAGTTAAAATAAAGAACACGGCTTTATCAAAGCCGTGTTCTTTATTTTTAAACTTTGCTAGGTTGACGAAAGATTCTGCGCGATCACTCCGTTTCACCGAAGAGAATGACTTGAATGTGCTGGTTGAACAGTTCAGGCGCCCCCGATACAGGATCGCGAGCGATTTGCCCATAAGTATAGCCCCCTGCGAAAGGAATGTCTCCCAACACCTTCTTAATTGCTTCCACCTCGATGCCGGGCTGTGATTCGGTCAGCATTTGCCAACTGATGTCAACCAGTACCAATGCAAAAAGTGGGTGAGCTGAACCCAGACTGGTGAGCGCTTCGCGGGCTGCTTGTTCGGCAGCTTGTTGGCATGAATTGCTGCTGCCCAGCAAGATATAGGCTGTGCTGCCTTCAGAAATAGATGTGTGCATGCGCAGACTGCCGTCCGTTTCCACCCGCAGCGGCGATCTGACCAATAATCCAGACTTATCTTCTGTTTCCAACCCCAATGGATACAGGCGAACAAGTTCGTTCAATGGAGGGAAGCACCAATCATGGGCTGTATATCCCATCAGATTGGCGTAAGCTTCGGCGGCTGTTTGATCGTTCATTGTTCTCAGCCAGGGCCCACGCGCTTTGGTAATCTTCAGGCTGCTGCCAACCGGTTTCCATCCGTGGGCCAAACCGATGCCAAGTGTCAATTTGCCATTCAGGATGGCTGCTGCTACCCCGCCATGCCCCGATTGTCGTTCACCGATCTGGTATGATCGGCGGTGACGGATATCGCCTCCTGCCAGGCAGCCAGCAAGAGTATAGTTGCCGGTTGGCAAGCTGGCGCAAAGCTGTTTGGCATCGCCATTTAGCCCGTCTGTGGCCAGTAAAAGAGAACCGTTGTTTTGGTATAGCTGGAGACCTTGCGCCATTTTGTGGGCGGCTGAACGGCTGTCATCGGCGAAACCAGGCCACCAATCCGCGCGCGCCTGGAGATCATTGCCGCGCAACAAGGCAACTAAGACGGAGCGTTGGCTGACGCCTGTTGTTGTGATCTCACCCGATGTACTGAAGCCAAAGATGGGAGTATCCCCGATCAACGTTGATGTTCCATTCACTACAGATTGGATTGGGTATTGGTGCGAAGCTAACACAATCCCTAATACCAATGGCTCACGTCCTGCGCCAGCCAGGGCGCGGTGGGTAGCTTGCGCAGCAGCTTCGCGCCCATCAAGCGCCTGACCTTGTCCAATGATTACACTTATGTTGGCCATAAATTATGTCGCCTCTGCCACTGGAATTGTGAAGTGGAAGGTTGTCCCTTTGCGCACTTCGCTTTCGAACCAGATGCGCCCGCCTTGCATCTCTACCAGACTCTTGGTGATGTTTAGCCCCAGGCCAGTTCCTGAAGCCATTTCTTTTGACATAGATGTGCGGAAGTATTGTTGAAAAATCTGCTTTTGATCTTCTGGACTGATGCCAATCCCTGTATCTTGAACCCAGATATGCACCATTTTCACACTGCTGGCGCCGGTCTCAGCAACGGTCAATTCAGTCCCAATAGTAACTATACCGTTTTCCGGAGTATATTTGTGTGCATTGCTGACCAAGTTGGTGATAATCTGCCCAATGCGCACCGGGTCGCCCCAGGCCATTGGCAATTCGGCTGGCACTTGTAGATTGAGAGTTTGCTTTTTCCCCTCAATCAGGCGGCTCAATGAGCGGCCGACATCGTCAATGACATCCTTGATCTGAATCGTCTTAAAGTTAAGCGCCAGCTTACCGCCCTCAATTTTGGTGGCATCGTTCAAATCTGAGACAATCGTATCCATGCGATCGACGTTGGAGCGTACCGTGGTCAAGAACTTGCGCTGTGTATCATTGACC
>CAIQJJ010000394.1 GCA_903872065.1 uncultured Anaerolineales bacterium
AATCCACCCTTCCCGATTTTTACAATCAAATTGCACGTGATCCCCAACTATTGCAAAATATAGAATCATCAGAAGAAGATTCAACAAAAACGATTGTCTCAGCCTTAAATATCGGAACCAAACTCAGTTCGTTAAGCAGAGAGGAGATTGAAAAATATTTCACATTATCGCGACAATCTGGCTTTGAACAAAGTTCTGAAAAAGAGGTCGGCTTTGATGTTTTAAGTAAAGCACAACAAATTATTCTCTATTACTATTCGCATATTGGCTTGTCCAAAGAAGTGATTGCAAAATTACGTGGTCTAGTTGAACCAACAGTTGCGGTGTATCTAAGCTCTCTAATCCCCAATGCTTTAGGTACAAATGGAATAAATGGGGCATTTGAATTTGCTGTGAATAACGACATCCATTCCTTCATGAGAGGAAACTTTTCGAAAAATGAGGCATTTGAGAAACTTTCCCAAACACATAAAATACAAATCCACGACTGGCTAATTACTGACCAAGCTACACCTGCGTCAAATATGGATGATATAAAAACCATTTTGCCTTTAGAAAAGATTGATTTACTTGCTTATTGTCGCAAACATTATTTTGACTATTTCTGGTTAGATTGGGCTTACTCACGCCTACTGTTACTAGAACCCAAGCAATATCAAATATTACGTGCGAAAGCAGTAGCTGGTGGAAAGCCAGATATAAAAACTCTTAGCGAACAATTTAGTTATCCTATTAACGAGACATCACAATTAATTTCAGACGCAGAAAATAAACTTGGAGGAGTCGACGAAGCCCTTAATTTTATTACCCACTGCGAAAAATCTTTCCCAGCCAAGTTTTTAGATGCAATAATCCAGAAAAAGGATTTGACATTTACTACAAAATGAGTGCGATGCCTTATGTGAAAGTTCAATAGTCCCTCTTTCCTGGCAAAAGCGCGCTGGACAAAGTCAAAGAGCGCTTTTGCCTGGAAGTTTTTGTCTACTGCACCTGCAGACTCTCGGTGGTGTATTCCATCAGTTCGATGTCGTTGCCGTCGGGGTCTTTGACCCAGGCCTGTTTGGAGTGATCCATGCCGACGCGGATTGGGGTGACGCTTACGCCTTTGGCGGTTAAGGATTGAACGTAGCCTTCGATGTCTTGTACTTCGAAGCACAGGTGGCGGTAAAGGCTGCCGCGTTTGAGTTCGGCGACCTGTCCGCCCCACTGTTTGACGGCGCCTTGCTGGTCGAAGATTTCGATGAAGGTCTGGGTGCCGCAGTCTATGTACCAGCCAAAGGCGGTACCATCGTCATGGTTGAGGGTGAATTTGACAGCCAGGCCCAGTTTGTTGACGTAAAAGTCGAGCAGGGCGGGGGCCTGGTTTGAGAAGAAGTTGAGGTGGGCAAGTTGTTTGATCATGGGGTCTCCATTTAGAAAAGGAATAGGGGACGAGAGAGCTCAGCCGGAGCGCCGAGAATCTCTCGTCGCGAACGATGCGGGCGAACTACGCCAGATCAGCGGCGCAATTCTACGCCCTGCGCCAATAAGGTTTGCTGCAAGCGCGCGGCGTCCAGGCGGCGCGGGGTAAGGCCTTGCTGGGCGCATAAGGCAGCGGCCGCGCCGGCGGCCTGTCCGATGGCCATGATGGGGGCCATGGCGCGGAAAGATTCGTAAGGCTGCTGTTCGCTGGAGATGCAGCGCCCGGCGACCAACAGGTGATCGATCTTTTGCGGCAGCAGGCAGCGATAGGGGATGTCGAAACCTTCATGCTCCAGGTAGCGGCGGTAGCCGTAATAGGCGATGACCGGGCAAGAACTGATGGCGACGACGTCCTCGAAGCGGCGTCCACTCAGGGCGTCTTCGGCGGTGAGCTTGTATTCGCCTTCGACGAAGCGCGTCTGGCGCACGCCGAGCAGGGGCGGGGTTTCAACCAGGCGGGCATCGGCCAGTTCGGGATGCTCGGCCTGCTTGCGGGCGAAGTCTTCGTAGACCTGCAGGCGGGCCTGCACCTCGGCGGCGGAAAGCTGCGCTGCGTCAATGCCGGAGATCGGCCCGACGCCCGGCCCCCAGACCACGGCGTTCGAGCCAAAATCGCAGGCGAAGGCGCCTTGCGGCCGCGTCGCGCCGAACTGAATGCGGTACATCAAGCCATCGTTCAGGCGCGGGGCTTCGGATGCGACGGTCTGCCAGAAGGGGACGCCGGCGCGAGCGGCCACATCGGCGTCGCCGCTGGCGTCAACGATAACCGAGGCCAGCAGGGCCTGGCGGCCGGATTTGTTCTCAACGATGACGCCGCGCAGGATGTCGTCTTCGACGATCGCCTGGCAGCAGTAAGTATGCAGCAAAAGGGTCACGCCGGCTTCGACGCACAGCTTGAGGGTGACATATTTGAACTTTTCGGTGTCAATGGCGTAGCTGTATTCCAGTTGGCCGGGCAAACCAGGGTAGAATTTCTGCGCGTAGGGGCTTTTGCCCAGGCCGTCCAGGGCCTTAAGCTGCAAGATGATCTCTTCGGCGACGCCGCGCACGGTCTGGGTGTGATCGGGTTCGACCTGGTTGCGAAAGCCATTGATGCAGGCCATGAGGGAGGCGGTGGCGGTGCCGCCCAGGTAGCCAAACTGCTCAATCAGGACGGTTTTCGCGCCCAGGCGGGCGGCGGCAATGGCGGCGGCCAGCCCGGCCGGCCCACCGCCAACGATGAGGACATCGGCTGCGCAGCTTACGGGGAGATCACGGGCCGGTTCATGGATGGTTTTGGTAGGAGGGTTCATAAGGGTGAAATTCTTTGCATGAGTGCGAACATTTCGTTTAAGGATGGGGTTAAGTTTACCAGAAGTTGGCGAAATGTAGGGCAAGAGGTAAAATCAGCAGTAGAAACGATTGAACAAGGATGAATTGACGAAAAAGGTGTGTGGGATGACTGAAAACGATTATTCGACGACGATTGTCATTTTCGGCGCGTCCGGCGATCTGACCTGGCGTAAGCTGATCCCGGCGTTGTACAACAATTATAAGAAGGGCCGCCTGGCGCAGTGTGCACGCATCATCGGCTACGCCCGGCGTCCATATACTGACGCAGATTTTCGCGCCCGCCTGCGGGAAGGGGTGCAGACTTTCAGCCGAGAGAGTTTCGATGAGGCGGTGTGGCAGGCCTTCGCCGGGATGATCGGTTATTTGCGCGGCGACCTGGATCAGCCGCAAGACTATCTGCGCCTGGCGGCAAGCCTGCAAGACATGGAGCAAGGCCCGGCCAACCGGCTGTATTACCTGGCGACCGCGCCGGAACATTACGCGGTCAGCGTGGAATGCCTGGGCAAAGCCGGCATGACCACGCAGGAGGAATGCTGGCGGCGAATTGTGATCGAAAAGCCGTTCGGCGTAGACCTGGCCTCGGCGCAGGCGCTCAACCGGGCGGTGCATGCCTTCTTTGAGGAAAGCCAGGTCTATCGCATCGATCACTACCTGGGCAAAGAGACGGCGCAAAATATCATCTTCTTCCGCTTTGCCAATACCATCTTCGAGCCGATCTGGAACCGCCGCTACGTGGACAATGTGCAAATCACGGTCGCTGAGACGGTAGACGTGGGCCACCGCGGGGGATATTATGACAAGGCGGGCGTGGTGCGGGATATGTTCCAAAACCACATCTTCCAGCTTTTGGCATTAGTCGCCATGGAAGCCCCGTCTTCGTTCAATGCGGATGCGGTGCGCAATGAACGCACGAAAGTGCTGGAAAGCATCCGCCCGATCCAATTGACGGATACGGTGCGGGCGCAGTACGAGGGCTACTGCGATCTGGAGGGGGTGGCGCAAGGCTCCATCACGCCCACTTTTGCAGCAATGAAGCTGTATATTGACAACTGGCGCTGGAAGGGCGTGCCGTTCTACCTGCGTTCGGGCAAGGCCATGACGCAAAAAACGTCGGAGATCATCATTGAATTTCAGCAGCCGCCGCATCTGATGTTCAACCTGACCGACGTTAAACAGTTCACGCCGAATATCCTCTCGCTGTGCATCCAGCCGGACGAGGGCATTCACCTGCGCTTCGAGGCCAAACTGCCCGATTCGAGCCAGGAAATGCGCTCAGTGGACATGGACTTTCACTATCGCACTTCTTTCAACGGCATCTTGCCCGACGCCTACGAGCGCCTGCTGCTGGACGCGCTGCAAGGCGACGCTTCGTTGTTCACGCGCAGCGACGCCATCGAAGTCAGTTGGCGGCTGATTGATGCGGTGCTGCAAGGCTGGGAACAAGAGGCGGCGCAAAACAGCGACGCCCTGGCGACGCTGCTCACCTACACGCAAGGAAGTTGGGGGCCAGAAGAAGCAGACGCCCTGCTGGCAAGAGATGGGCGGCGCTGGCGGCTGGGCTGCCAGGATGAGGCAAGCACCATTCACACCGGCGAAGCGGCCGCGCACCCATGAATCTGCCTACGACCGCAGACCTTGAAGTGACGGCAGATGCGCCGGCGTTGGCCGAGGGCGCGGCGCGCCGGTTTGCAGACCTGGCGCGGCAAGCGGCGGCGGCGCAAGGTAAGTTTTGCGTCGCCCTCTCCGGCGGATCCACGCCGCAGGCCCTGTACGCCCGGCTGGCGCAAGCCCCCTACCCAAACGCCATCCCCTGGGACAAAGTGCATCTCTTTTGGGGCGATGAGCGCTGCGTGGCGCCAGATCACGCCGACAGCAACTTCAACATGACGCGCCGGGCGCTACTGGAGGCCATCGCAATCCCGCCACAGAACTTGCAC
>CAIQJJ010000395.1 GCA_903872065.1 uncultured Anaerolineales bacterium
CAAACTTATTACAAGTTTTCTGACACTCAACAATATTATATCCCCAAGCGCCCATCCGCTCAATCCGATCCTGGCAGTTCCAAACCCGGAGGCGAATTTGCTGGAAAAACTGTCCAACGGACTTTGGGAACTGATTGAACGGATGTCTCGCGGCCCATTCATCCGTTCAATCCGATCTCCAGTCCGTTGACAGCTTCCTCACGATCACCGCACTTCCAGCGCGGCGATGGAGTCGAGGGATCACAGCCATCCTCGAATAGGCGGCTCATTCAGCGCCAGCCCATCCGGTGGTTTTAATATGGATTGGTGTAAATTAGTGATTCGTGGTTTTAAACTATCTTCCAATCTGTGGATAAATCAACCTGTCTTGCAAATTTTGCAGTCTCGGCGGTATTGGCAAATGTAACACCCCCCGCCATGCGGCGTTTAAAGATTAACGCTTTTATCTCAAAAATCAATCAGTTCGTTCGATAGCAGGAGGTGGATGATGTTCGATTGGCAACGTCAACTGGCGCGCCGCCTGGCCGCCATGCTTCTAACAGTCGTTCTGGGGGCGTTGGGCGTCTTTGCCCTGGCCCTGTTTCTCGGTTCCGCGGCGCAGTCGGTCACTGCGGCAAGCATCGCGCCGCCCGAGGGCTACCCCAAGTTCATTTTATCAACCAAAATAGTCTCTCCCACGCTGGCGCACACGGACGGCAGCGCCCTGTGGTACGAAATCCAGATCGTCAACAGCGGGGCGTATACCGCCGAAGGCGTTGTGCTGAGCGATAGGATCCCCGCTCACACCACCTACCGCGGCCAGGCCGGCGCCAGCGCCGCCCCCGCCCCAATCGTCGAGAACGGCGTTTTGACCTGGACGGGAACGGTGGGCTTCGACGCCTCTGTGGTGATCACCTTTGGCGTGCAGGTGGACGCCGGCTACGCCGGGATCATCTCCAATACCGCCGTCATCAGCCATCCCTTGATCGCCCGGCCCGTGTTCGTGACGGCGCGCACGGTGGTCACTGATGACCCGATCCTGGCCCTGTCCAAGACTTCCGTCCCGGCCATCCCCGGCGCGCAGCAGCCCATGACCTACACCATCACGGTGATCAACCAGGGCCAGTTGGCGACGGGGCTGCCCATCACTGTGACAGATAAAGTGCCAACCGATACCACTCTGCTGGAGGTCGGCGCGGACGGGCAGAGCGACCTGCCGGGCCAGATCATCACCTGGACGCGAGCGGTCACGCTGGCCCACCTGGAAACGACCGTCTTCACTTTTAGCGTGCAGGTCAACGATGTCACGAGTGGGACAGTCATCGCCAACCCCGATTACCAGTTGCGCGGCCCCTTCAGCGAGACCATCGCCGGCGCGCCCTACACTGTGACCGTGCTGGATCCGATCTTCTTGATCGCCAAGCACACCTGGCCCGACCCGCCCAGCTCAAACCGCGAGCTGACCTACACTCTGACGGTGCTGAACAAAGGCTCCCTGGCAAGCCAGGTCGTGGTCAGTGATGTCGTCCCGACCGGCGTGACCTACCTGCGCGGCGGCGACCTCGCCGAGGGGACGGTCTCTTGGGAACAGCCCAGGCTGGATACGGGCCAGATGGCGCAGTTTACCTACACCGTCGCGGTGACAGATGTGGCGCAAGTGACCGTTCTGAACGATACTTACGGCGTCTGCAGCCAGGAAGAGGTCTGCGCCTGGGGCAGCGCCCTGCCCAGCCTGGTGGAAGGGCCGACCTTCCTGGCGACCTCCACCCTTGACCCAATCGCCAAGAAGCCGGGCGGGGGCGGCGGCCCGGTGACGCCCACCCTGACGATCCAGAACATCGGCCCTGGCAACGCCCTGGAGGCGGACGCCTGGCTGTACTTTGGACGCATCAGCATCAGCCTGAACAATATGGTCGTCAACCCGCCGCGCGGCCAACTCTCCGGCGGATTCGACTGCGGCGACCGCTGCACCGCCTTCCATTGGGTGGGCGACCTGGCGATGGGCGAGACGATCACCTTCACCGTGGATGAGGGGCAAAGCACTATCGGCGGCGATCCGGGCGTCAATTACACCGCCACCGTGCTGATCACCGACAGCCTGGGGATATACGTCACCGATCCCGTCACCGCCACGCTGGTCGGCCACATTACCCATGACGCCAACCTGCTGCCCTACAAAAGCGCCCCGGCGGTGATCGGCGCCGGGCAGGTTTTGACCTACTCGCTCCAGGTTTTCAACAGCGGCCTCAGCACCGCCACCCCGCCCTTCCCTGTCCTGACCGATACCCTGCCGCTCAGCACAACCCTGGTGCAGATCAGCGACGGCGGGGTCTCCCAAACGATCGGCGGCCAAACCGTAATTTCCTGGACGCTGCCCTCCATGTCGCCCGGCGATGTGGTCAAGCGCAGCTTCTCAGTGCTGGTAGACCCCTTGCTGATCAGCGGCACGGCGATCACCAACGATCACTACGGCGTCCTGTGGAACGACACTTTCTCGAACACCGGCCAGGTGGTGACGACGACGGTCAGGGAGGTGGGGTTGGTAGATTCGTTTAAGGACGTCACGCCAGCCCTGGCCCGCCCCGGCCCCGACAACCTGATCACCTACGTTGTCCACGTGGTCAACTCCAGCCCGGTCGATCTGATCGGAGTGCAGGTTCATGATGCGCTGCCCTGGCAAAACAGCACCTATCGCCGCGACGCGCAGGCGAGCAGCGGGCAGATCATCAGCGATATCGTCAGCGTGGATTGGCTGGGGAATGTGGCAGCCTTCTCAAGCGAGCTGCTCACCCTGACCGTGCTGGTGGATGACGGCTACGAAGGCGCGCTGACCAACACCGCCGTGATCAGCCACAGCAGCCTGCTGGATCAAATTACCGTGAGCGCCGCTGCTTATATCAGCGACAAGCCGGTGTTGAAAATCTCCAAGACGGTCGCCCCCGACTCGATCGCGGCGGATGAACTTTGGTACACGCTGCGCGTTGAGAACCTGGGACAGCAAGCCACCGAACTGCTGATCACCGATACCCTTCCCGCCAACACCGACTACATCGCCGACAGCGCCAGCGGCGGCGGCGTGCTGATCGCGGAGCAGGTGCAGTGGGAACTGCCAGCGCTGCCGGCGTTCGGCAAACAAACCCTGACCTTCCGCGTCAAGGTGTTGAGCGGACGCCAGGTGGTCAACCGCTTCTACGGTGTGTCCTGCGCCGAGGGCGTCTCGGCGACCGGCGCTCCTGTCGCCTGGAGCCGGGAGGAGGGCGTTTTAAACGTCTACCTGCCGCTGATCCTGCGCTAGATTTCGCCAGGCGGTGATCTCCGCCATCCCCCAAAAACAAAAAAACCGGCGGATGTTTCACATCCGCCGGTCTATTTTAAGCGTCAACTACTTGGGCGCGCCGGCCTTCAGCAGCGGGCCTTTTTCGGGCATATCCACCGGACGGCCAAGCGGCATGAAGCGCGTGGTCACCAGCACTTCATACAATTTCGAGGCCTCCCACTGCCCGCCCCCCAAAATATCTTTGGACTCCGCCAGGCGGCGCGAGCCAACGCGCAGGTCGGCGTAAGTGGTCAGGTTCAACTGCGCATACGAGATGTTCAAATCTGGCCCGTGGCAGGTCACACACGAGAGCGCCCCCTTGAACCACAGGTTGCTCTGATTGAAGAGCGGCAGCACATCCGCAGCGAAAAATCCCTGGCAGCGCGCTCCGTTGTCATCGGTAAACTCGAAGGGGTCATTCTCCGGGCTGCCGGCCGAGACCCAGGCTGCCAGCAAATCCACCGCCCGCACACTGCACCCGCTCTGCGCCGCCGATCCGCTCTGCGCCGCGACGGGCGTGGCCGGGATCAGGGTCGGGATCGGCGTGCCATAAGGGCTCATGTTCGCGATCAAGTTTTGAGCATTACAGGCCGAAAGCAGGGCGGCCAGGATCAAGACAACCAATGTAAGTTTTTTCATCGCCAGCCTCCCCGGTTATTTCGCCAACGTGCGCACATAATTGACCACGTCCCAGCGATCCCCTACCGCCAGGTTTTCACGCAGCGCCGGCATCAAGCCCGGCACACCCTGGGTGATCACCATAAAGATATCGCCATCTTGCAGGCCGGTCACATTCGGGCCGGTCAAATTGGCCGGCTTGCGGCGCAGTTTGGCCGCCACCGAGCCATCGCCCTGCCCACCCGCGCCGTGGCACAAGGCGCAGTTGATTTCGTAAAGCTGTTGGCCGCGCTGCCGCGAAACCTGATCCGCCTCGACCGGGTTGAGCGGCGTCCCGCCCTCGGCGACATACGCCGCCCCTTGCAGCGGCACCGAACCTTGCGGCACGGGCAGCGAAAGCTCCATCGGGCGCAGCGATTCCTGCACTTCCATTGTGCTTAACCACTCGACGCCGATCACCTCGTAGGTGATCACCAGGCCGACGGCGCCCACCCCGCCCAACACAATCAAGAGCAGCGCCAGGCGTTTGACAACCGTAACAAATTGTGTGTCTATCATAGAACTATCGTCTCCGCGCGACTGACTTTTTCCGCCCCCAACTGGCGCATGGCGGCGTAAGCCAGGCTCTCTTGATGGGGCAGGCAGTGAAACACGATGGCAATTTTTCCATTCGCAATGTCAGGATGATATTCTTTGCGGCGAAAGAAGGGGAAGCCGTTTTCGATCAAGACGCCGACGAACGAGAACACCAACAGGCCGAGCATGGTGGCCTCAAACATGATCAGCAGGCCAGGAGGGATCGGCAGCAGCGCCTGCCCGCCGACGCGCATGGGGTAGAGCAGCGGGGTGCCGAAATTGAACGCCGCGCCGGTGGCAAAGCCCACCAATGCGCCAAACACCCCCACCAGGGGGACATAGGTGCGCTTCTCAGGACGGCCCAAGATTTTATGCGAGAAAGGCAGGCCGGAGATCACTTCCAGGTCTCTTTCATAAATCCCGATCTCGCGCAGCCTGACAATCGCATCCGCGGCGTGATCCACTTCGTCGAACAAGGCCAGGTGAGCAGCAGTTTCGTGTGCAGATTCACTCATAGTCAGTTCCTTTCTCACTCCACATCAATCACACTGGGCACTTCCGTCTTGCCGATCTTCTTCAGGCTGTGCGCCTCTTGCCCTTCCTGCACTTCCCAAACCGGGATCAGAGGAATGACGCGCGAGGCCAGCGCATAGAGCAGCAAGAACAAGGAGAGCGAACCAATGCTGATCAAAATTTCGACGCGCGGCGTATATTCACCCCAATCGAACGGGAAGCGCCCGCGGCTCAAAGTGATCGGGACAATCACCACGCGTTCGATGTACATGCCAATGTTGATCACAACCCCGATGACGAACATCATCCACGGCGTGCGGCGGACTTTTCCACTCCACAGCGTCAGCCAGGGGATGACGATATTGCAGATCAGCATGACGTACCACAGCCAGGCGTTCGGACCTTTGGTAATGAAATCCATCACATTGTGATGCGCCGCCTCGCCGCCGTACCACTCGACCATAAATTCGTTGAAGTAAAAATAAGCCCAGACGAACGAAAAGATCAGCACCAGCTTGCCCAGACCGTCGAAATGCTCTGCGCGGATGAAGTAATCCATATTGACCATGCTGATGCGAATAATGAACAGCACCATCGCCACCGCCGAAACGCCGGAGAAGACCGCCCCGGCGATGAAGAACGGCCCGAAGATGGTCGAGTGCCAGCCGGGGGTCATCGAGACGGCAAAGTCCCACGAAACGATGGTATGTACCGAGAACATGACCGGGATGATCGTCCAGGCGAAGATTTTGATGGCGGTGGTCAGGTGCCGCCATTCGGTCTCTGTGCCGCGCCAGCCCAGGGCCAGGAAGCGGTAGAGTTGGTAACGCCAGCCGGTCGAATTGTCGCGCGCCATCGCCAGGTCGGGGATCAGCGGCAGGAAGAGGTACATGGTGCTGCCGAGCAAATAAGTGGTGATGGCAACCAGGTCCCATTCGAGCGGGGAGTGGAAGTTAGGCCACAGGCCGCGCTGATTGGGGGCCGGGATCATGTAATAAAACGTCCAGACGCGCCCCAGGTGGATCAGGGGGTAGGTCGCGCCGGCGGCCAGGCCAAAGGTAGTCATCAGTTCGGCGGCGCGGGTGAACGGGCGGCGGAATTCCGCCTTGAAGACCCGCAGGATGGCCGAGACAAAGGTGCCGGCGTGGCTGATGCCGATCCAAAACACAAAGTTGGAGATAAACAACCCCCAGAAGACCGGGCGGTTGATGCCGGCGACGCCCATGCCAACGACGATCATATAGCCCCACGCCCCTAACAGGCAGGTCGCCACCAGGCCGGCCAAAATCGCTACCACCGTCCAATATTTAAGATCGGCGGTCTGCATTGCCTCCATCACCATGGCGTTCATTTCTTTGCGCGGCTTGGGGTCGAACATCAACTGCTCGCGCAGATTTTCCTCTCCGTCAGAATGATGCAGCGCCAAATGTTTTGCTTCTACGGCCATACATGCCTCCTCAATCACGGCTGAAAGCCGTCTTTATAACAAACTCTGTAAATAAACCACGCGCGGCTGCGTGCCTAAGGATTCTTCGAGGCGCGCGCTGCGCTGCGTGGACGCCAGTTGGCTGACGCGGCTCTCAGGGTCGCTAAAATCGCCGAAGACAATGGCGTTGGTGGGGCAAACCTGGGCGCAGGCCGGCTGCACCTCGCCATCCTGCACGCCGCGGCCCTGGGCTTTGGCGGTCTCTTCGCCGCGGCGGATGCGCTGCACGCAGAAGGTGCATTTCTCCATCACCCCACGCCCGCGCACGGTTACATCAGGGTTGAGATAATAATTCATCGGCTCCGGGTGTTCCCAGTCAAACCAGTTAAAGACGCGCGCCGTATAAGGGCAGTTGTTGGCGCAGTAGCGCGTGCCAATGCAGCGGTTGTAGACCTGCAAATTGATCTCCTCCGCCTGGCTGTGCTGCGTGGCAAAGACCGGGCAGACCGGCTCGCACGGCGCACGCCCGCACTGCTGACACATCACCGGCTGAAAATTGGCCTTGATGTCGGGATATTCGCCTTCCCAGGTGCGGATAATGCGCATCCAGTGCATCCCGCGGCCATACGAAGCGTTGTCATAGCCCGTCGCGGGGATATTGTTTTCCAGCGAACAAGCCGTGACGCAGGCCTGGCAGCCGTTACAGCGATCCAGGTCAATCACCATGCCCCATTTTCCATGCGATTCTTCCATACCGTCCTCCTCTACCTCCAGCTATTTCTTCCCATCGCCGTAGACCCCCACCCGGTCCTCAAAGCGCGCCAGTTTGCGGGTCAGACCAGTGGGGCGAAGGTCTACCTTCACCGCCGCGAAGGCCAGGTCGCCAGCCGCATTCCGACGCAGCGAAAGCAAATCCAACGGGTTGGCCCCACGCCCCTGGGCGTAACGCCCCAGTTCTGTGTGGCCCTGCCCAAAGGGGATGGCTACCGTGTCCGGGCGGATGGCAGGATAGCGATACACCACCGCGTTCACCGACCCTACCGGCGAAACAACCTGCACCACGTCGTCATCCTTCAAACCCAGGCGGTCAGCCGTCTGGGGATTGATCTCCACCCACGAGTCCCACATAACCGTCGTCATCGGATCAGGCGTCTCTTGCAGCCAGGGGCGGTTCGCGCCGGCCCCATCGCCCAGGTGGGGATGAGGGAAGGGCAGCAGATAGAATTCGCCCGCGCCGTGGTATTCGGGCGGCGGCACAGTCAAACCCGGCGGCACAGCCCCATTGACTGCGGCGGCAGCGCTGCTCCACCAGCCGCCCTGCTGCAGCCACTGCGTCCAAAACAGGGCCGGGTCATTCGAGGTGAATGACGCCCCCTGCTGCACCAGTTTGGCGACGGCCTGCTGCAAATAGGCCACCTCGTCGCGATAAGGCAAGCGAGGGGCAGTTTCGTCGCCCAGCAGTTGGAAGGCGGCCAACAGCACATCCACACTGGATTTGGTATCGTAGAGCGGCGTCACCACCGGCTGAATGCTCGACAGCGTCCCCTGTTCGCCGCCGCTGGAGGTGCGCTGGTAGCCCCACGCTTCAAACGGTGTGTGATCGGGCAGGAGATAATTGGACTGCGCCGCGGTCTCGTTGAAGAAGGAGGCGAAAGAGATGACCTGCGACACATTTTCCAGCGCCTGGGCAAAACCCAGCGCCTGGGGCAGTTCAAAGAGCGGGTTGACGCCGTGAATGAAGAGCGTCTTGACCTGGCCCTTGTTCATGCGATCTACCAAATCTTTGATTTCGCCAAAAGAAGCCGCGCCGCCGTCTTGCCCGACGGCCGGGGCAAGCCAAAACTGCACTCCGCCCGGCTGGCCCAGGTTGCCCGCCAGGACGTTCAAGGCCAGGATCGCCTGGGCGGTCTCCAGACCATTGCTCTGCGCCAGGGCCGCCCCGCCAGGGAGGGCCAGTTTGCGCTCGGCGCGGGCGAAGATGCCGGCCAGGCGCAGCAAACGCTCTTCCGAGACGCCGGCTGCCTGGGCCGCCGCGGCAATGTCCGCGGCCGGGTCCACCAGCAGACGGGCAAAGGCCTGCGCCAGGATTCCTTCACTGCCCGGCGTCACCGGCACCCACTCATCGGCGCTGGCGGCGGTCAAAGACATGCGCGCCTCAAACTGCACCAGGTAGCCGCGCGAGTGCAGCGGGTCCTGCGTCTGGCGCATTTCGCCAAAGGCGCGCTGGTAAGCCACCGGCGACAGCCAGGTCTCAGCAAAATTGGCCCCGAAAGAAAAGACCACCTGAGCTCCGGCCAAATCAAAGACTGGCAGCCCCGGCGTCCCGAAAACCGCCGCTGCGGCCTGCGCCAGGGTGTGACGCGCCTCGAACATCCCCAGCGCACCGTAGCGCAGCGGCGGCGGCGCGCCCAGGGCGGCGGTCAGTTCAGAGACGAGATCAAAGACATGATCCGGCGCCAGTCCGGTCAGAAAGGCGATCTCCGCCGGGGGCGTCTTCTGCAGGGCGTCCTTAACCACTGTAATCGCCGTCTCCCAGTTGATCGGGCCAAAAGCGCCTGAGCCGCGCTGCGCCTGCATTTGCGGGCCGATCACCCGGTCGGGGTTGTACAGGCCTTGCAGCGCCGCCTGCGCCCGCGCACAGGTGCGCCCGCGGCTGACCGGGTGATTGGGGTTGCCTTCCACCTTCAGGGCGCGCCCTTCCACCGTGCGCACAATCAAGCCGCAGCCCGCGGCGCAATCCTGGCAGGTGGTGGCGTAAAAGGTGCTTTGGCCGGGCAAGGTATATTCCGGCATATCCGAATACGGCTGGCGCTTGACATACCGCGCCGCCGTGCCGCAGCCGGTCAGCGCCGCCGCGGCGGCAGAACCGAGGGTCGCTAATTTGAGAAAATCGCGTCGAGAGAGGGTATCACTCATAAACACTCCAAAATGGCATCATCTCAAGAGAACGGGTGAGACTTTGGAAGTCTTGACTTCGGAAGTCTTTGCGCGCCGCAATCTCATTTGTGGCAGGTCGCACAGTCGGTCAATTTGACCTGCTTCTCAGGCGCCTGGCGGGTATGGCAGCTCAAACACCAGCCCATGTTCTGATCGCCCTGGGATTGAGCAACGGTCATCTTGCTGACGTCGCCATGACACTGCTCGCAGTTTAAGCCGGCGGCAATGTGCGGATTGTGGTTGAAATAAACAAAGTCCGGCTGAATCGCCACCGGAACCCACTCAATCGTCTTGTTCTTGCTGGCGTAATCCGCCCAGGCTTCCAGCGCCGGTTTGCCGGCCGGGTCTATGTTGTTATGGCAGCCCTGGCATTTCTGCAGGGTGGGCAGCCCGGCCGATTTGCCGCGCAGCACGCCGGGATGACAATAGATGCACTGGATGCCGCTTTGAAGATGCACCGAATGCACGTAGGGGAAAGGCTGCGGCGGAGCAGCCTGCACGGCTTGAATGCCAACATACGCGCCGCCAGCCAGGGCGCCCAAAAGCAGCAGCGCGCCCAACCAAACCAGGGGATTCTTCAAGAATTTGGGGAGAGGGGGCATAACAACTCCTAATCATGCAAGACGCCGCACGCGTCCCGCCGAGAAATGTGGCTGTATCGTTCAGCCAGGATAACCGTCCGGATGCGTCCTGTGGGACATCCCCGGCGGACCTCACTCGCGCCACAAACGCACCCCGCCCACCAGTGTCGCATACCCCAGCAAAGCGGGATGGATGGCGTCCTGATCGGGCCAAAAGGTGCTGATTTGTGAAACATGGGCGGCAGTCGCCTGCGCCCACCGCGTAATTGCTGCTGCAGAAAGCGGAAAGACCTGCGAAGACCAATCCGCTGAGAGAAGCAGCCCCAGGTGCTCGGGGCGGCTCAATACATAAGGATAATCGGGATAATACCACAAACTGCGCTGCAAGCGCTGCGCCGCGGCGCGCGCCAGGCGATGATCGGCATGCAGCCCGATCGTCAGCGGCGCGATTACCTGCGCCTGCGCCGGGATTTCGCGGCGCAATTGTGCGGCCAGGTCTTCAATCAACCCCTCTTCTGCGGGATGCACCGGGCCAAAGATGGCTTCCTCCGAGGCGTACAGGTAACGCCCCTGCGCATCGCGGCGGTAAATACAATCCGGCAGCGGCCAGTGGCGCGCCAGCGCCCCTACCAGCGCGCAAGAAGTCAAGTCTTCGGCGCGGCGATGATCAGGGGCGTTGAGATCAGTTTGCCAGCGTGCATGTAAAGATTCAGCGAAAGGGGAAAGCGGCGCGTTCGGAGGATCGCCGGCGCAAAGCGTCCAGATCTCTACCCGCTCTCCAGACTGGGTCTGCTGCCAAATCAGACCTCCGCAGGAAAGCACGGCGTCATCAAGGTGAGGGGAGAGATAGACCCATAGCATAACTATTTATACCATAAAAGTCTGATTTTTGAAGTACAATAAAATATTCCAGGAGAGCTTATGGCGCAAAGTACACTTTCATCTTTTGAAGTCCACGGTTTTCGAGCTTTCGATCATCTCAAAATCGAGCGATTAGAAAGAGTCAACTTATTGGTTGGCAAGAACAATGTGGGCAAAACAGCCCTGTTGGAAGCGTTATGGATATACGCCAACCAGGGTTCACCCTCTGTTTTATGGTCATTACTCGAAGGGCGGGATGAAAGCAGGCCAATGCCTCAAACACGCAGGATTGCTGACGAAAGCTCAGGCTATCAAAGTCAATTTTCCTCCATTCGCTACTTATTCTACGGCAGAAAACAGCCAAACGCGGATCTGCAACCAATGGAATTTGGCTCATTGGAAGTCCCTGGACAGCATGTCAGCATTAAATTCACGTGGGTTGAAAATATCATCGATGAACAGGGCAATCAAAGAATCCACGAAGTAAAACAAGCAGATGAAAGTCTGGATACAATCCCAGCCCTGGCAATTCAGACCGGTAAAAACAACAGCCTTATCCGCTTCGATCGACTTGCCGCCCGCATTTTTCGCGAGCAGTTTTCTGGTCAGATGGAGAAACCCTGCATTTTTTTGCCCGCCAATGGACTGTCCATTCATGACATTGGGGAATATTGGGATAATATCACCCTCGGCCCATCGGAAAGGGATGTCTTGGAAGTAATGAAAATCATCGATCCGGAAATTGAACGGATCAACCTGATCAGCGATCAAAAAACAACTCGCCCCCAAGAACGTATCCCAATCGTAAAGATCAGTTCTTTTGACGATCCCATTCCCCTTAAAAACCTGGGGGAAGGAATGAACCGCATGTTTGGGATTGCGCTAACCATGGTCAATGCCAAAGGCGGTATTTTGTTAGTGGATGAAATTGAAAATGGTTTGCATTATTCGATCTTGCCAGAAATGTGGCGTTTCATTTTCCGCAGCGCTCAACGCTTGAATCTGCAAATCTTCGCCACCACACATAGCTGGGATTGCATCAGCGGTTTTCAACAAGCCGCGCAGGAAAGCGAGCAAGATGGATTGCTAATCCGGCTAACAAATAAAAGAGGCAAAATTATCCCCACGTACTACGACGAACAAGATCTTGTCATTGCAACACGCGAGCAGATCGAAGTGAGGTAACCTGTGACAAGACCCTCTACGAAAAAACCTTACCGGCTGCTGGTAGAAGGGAATGATGATATTCATGTCGTCGCCAACTTATGCAAGGCGCATGGCATTCCAGATACCTTCGACATCATTGAGCAAAAAGGGATTGAGAACTTACTCGACGCGCTGCCGGTGACGTTAAAAAGCGACGAATTGGAAATTTTGGGCGTCCTGGTAGATGCAGACATGGATCTCCAGGCGCGCTGGCAGTCGCTGTGCAAGATCTTGGCTAAAGCGGGCTACACCACGCCCAAACAGCCAATGCCAGAAGGCGTCATTTTGTATGCCGAAGAACGGCCAACGGTGGGGATCTGGCTTATGCCCGATAATCACCTACCCGGGATGTTAGAGAACTTCGTCGCCGAACTCATTCCTGCTGGCGATGCGCTCTTACCATACGTCCAAAAGTGTGTGCAAGGACTGCCGGAGCAGCGTTTCCCGTCAGCACAGTGCGCCAAAGCGGAAATCCATACCTGGCTGGCGTGGCAAGGGGAGCCAGGCAAACCTATGGGCCAGGCGATCACCGCGCGCTACCTGGACGCAAACGCGGCGAAAGCCGGGAAGTTTATTGCCTGGCTGCGCCGCCTGTTCGTGATTGATAAATAACCAGGAGGAATTTGTTCGCACTTCCTACGTCCCACTTTTCTCCGCATCCGAAATTGCTGAATCGTTCTTGACGCCCTCAGATCTTCATGATATAAACGGGGAACTTTACAACCAAATCGGAGTATTTTACTCTTATCCAGAGAGGCGGAGGGACCGGCCCTGTGATGCCTCGACAACCTGCTTCCCCAAGCAAGGTGCCAATTCCGGCAGTAAGACAATCCTCACGGATTGGTCAACATCTGGGAGATGAGAGAAGACCACGGCGCCAGTTTGACCTCTTCTTTCAGATGTATCTCAGAAGAGGTCTTTTTTATTAACTCAGGAGTTTCTTATGTCCACCTCACGAAAATTTGGTTTTACCACCCGCCAGCTTCACGCCGGCCAGCAGCCTGATCCCACCACCGGGTCGCGCGCCGTTCCCATTTACCAGACATCCTCTTACGTTTTTCGCGATACCGAACACGCCGCCAACCTGTTCGCCCTGAAAGAATCTGGCAACATTTACACCCGCATCATGAATCCCACCAGCGATGTTTTTGAGCAGCGCATCGCGGAGCTGGAGGGCGGTGTGGGAGCCCTGGCATCCAGTTCGGGGCATGCCGCTCAAACCATGGCCATCCTGGCGATCTGCCAGGCCGGCGATCACATCGTCTCCGCCTCCACCCTCTACGGCGGCACCTACAATCAGTTCAATTACACCTTCCCCCGCCTGGGGATTGAGGTGACTTTTGTGGATCCGAAAGACCCGCAAAACTTCAGAAACGCCATCCGCCCCAATACCAAGATTTTGTACGGCGAGACCCTGGGCAACCCGCGCATCAATGTCTTCCCGCTGGAAGAAGTCGCGGCCATCGGGCGCGAGTTTGGCATCCCCTTGATGATTGATAACACCTTTGCCACCCCCTATCTATGCCGTCCGTTCGAGTGGGGCGCCAACATCGTCACCCACTCCACCACCAAGTTCATCGGCGGGCATGGCACCTCCATCGGCGGCGTCATCGTGGATGGCGGCAACTTCGATTGGAGCAGTGGACGCTTTGCCAACTTCACCACCCCCGACCCTAGCTACCACGATCTGGTCTTCGCCAGCCTGGGCGCGGCCGCATTCATCCTTAAAACCCGTGTACAAATTTTGCGCGATATCGGCGCCTGCCAATCGCCGATCAATTCCTGGCTCTTCTTGCAGGGCCTGGAGACGCTCAGCCTGCGCATGGAGCGGCACGTACAAAACGCGCAGGCGGCAGCCGAGTTTCTCGAAAAACATCCTAAAGTCAGTTGGGTCACTTATCCCGGCTTGAAGAGCCACCCCGACTACGCCCTGGCGCAGAAATACACCCCCCAAAGGGCCAGGCGCTATCCTGGGTTTCGGCGTCAAAGGCGGACTGGAAGCCGGACGCCGCTTCATTGACCACTTGCAGCTTTTCAGCCATCTGGCCAATGTGGGCGACGCCAAATCCCTGGCCATCCACCCGGCCAGCACCACCCACTCTCAGCTTAGCACTGAGGAACAGGTCAGCGCCGGCGTCAGCCCCGACTTTGTGCGTTTAAGCATCGGGCTGGAGGATATTGATGATATCCTGTGGGATCTGGATCAGGCATTGCAATAACCCAATTTCCCCTTATATTCCCATGACCTACTCTGCCGGCATCGTCCAAAAACAATTCTTCACCTTCGCCGAAGATCAGCCCATGCCCCTCGACAGCGGCGAGACACTGGGGCCGATCACGCTGGCGTATGAAACCTACGGCGCGCTCAACGCCGAGCGCAGCAACGCCATCTTGATCGAGCATGCCCTGTCGGGAGACTCGCACCTGGCTGGTTACTACTCCTTTGCCGACAAGACCCCCGGTTGGTGGGACGACTGCGTCGGCCCTGGCAAAGCCTTCGACACCAATAAGTTCTTCATCATCTGTTCCAACGTGATCGGAGGCTGCCAGGGTTCGACCGGCCCTGGCTCGATCAACCCCAAAACAGGCAAAGCCTACGGCTTGAATTTTCCGGTGCTTACTATCGGGGATATGGCGCGAGCGCAAACACACCTGCTCGATCACCTGGGCATCCACCAACTGCTGGCAGTGGCCGGCGGTTCGATGGGCGGGATGCAGGCGCTCGAATGGGCGTGCAGCTACCCCCAGCGCGTGAAAGCCTGCCTGCCCATTGCCACCACCGCCCGCCACTCGCCCATGCTGATTGCTTTCAGCGAGGTTGGCCGCCAGGCGATCTACGCCGACCCAAACTGGAATCACGGCGACTACTATGAGACCAACCGCCCCAACGCCGGCCTGGCGGTGGCGCGCATGGTGGGGCATATCACCTACCTGAGCGAAGAGTCCATGCACCACAAGTTCGGGCGGAGGCTGCAAGAGCGCGCCCGCTATGGCTACGATTTCGAGACTGATTTCGCCATCGAGAGCTACCTGCGCTACAAGGGCAATCGCTTCACCGAACGCTTCGACGCCAACAGTTACCTCTACATCACCAAAGCGCTGGACTACTTCGACCTGGCCAACGGCGCCCATAACCTGGCCGCCGCCTTTGCCAACAGCACCGAGGTCATCTACCTGGTGATCTCTTTCACCTCCGATTGGCTTTACCCACCCTACCACTCGAAAGAAATGGTCAGCGCCCTGAGCGCCGCCGGCGCGGATGTCACCTATGTCAACATCCAATCCAGTTGGGGGCATGACGCCTTTCTGCTCGAAGTCAACACGATGACGGGGCTGTTGAGCAACTTCTTAAACCGCATCGTTGACCAATTCCACATCTCCCTGCCGCCGGCCCCCTCGGTAGAAGCCCTGGACCGCGCCCAGGCGGCGCTGGAACAAGCCCAACGCGCCGTACAGGGGGATAGCGTTGGGGTGGACATGACCGCATGACAACCATATCATCCAATCCTGCTGAAACAACAGCCCTGCGCTTTGATCTCCTCACCGTCGCAGAATTCATCCAACCCAAAGAGAAAGTCCTCGACCTGGGCTGCGGCGACGGCGCCCTGCTGCGCTACCTGATCGATCGCAAGGGGGTCAAGGGTCGCGGCGTGGAGCTTTCTGAAGAAGGGGTGCTGGCCTGCGTCCGGCGCGGCGTCTCGGTGCGCCAGGGCAACTTGCAAGAGGGCCTGGGTGATTACCCGGATCACTCATTCGACACGGTGATTTTGAGTTTTACCATCCCTTATATCAATGACCCGGCCTTTATCATCGGCGAAATGCTGCGCGTGGGCAGTCGGGCCATCGTCAGCTTTCCCAACTGGGGCAACTGGCGCTGCCGCCTGAGTTTTCTGTTCACCGGACGCATGCCGGTCGCGGCCGAACTGCCGCAAGCCTGGGACAGCGCGCCGCGCGCCCGTCCTTTGACAGTGCGCGATTTTGAGGAGTTTTGCCTGCGCCACCGAATCAGGATCGCCCGCAAGATATCCTTGCAGGGAGCGCAGCGCATTGCGGCGCAGTTGGGCGAAAATATGCGTTCGACCACTGCAATTTTTGAACTGCGTTGAGGAACACCTGAAATCAAGCCAGGGGATGGTAAAATAGCAGTTGCTATGCACACTGAACTAATCTCTGCCAGTCATCCTTCGGCTTTAGCTCACGCTGTAGATGTATTAAACCATGGGGGGATGGTTGTCTTTCCAACCGATACCGTCTACGGCCTGGCGGCCATGCCTTTTGAGTCCAGCACAGTGGAACAATTGTACGCCGCCAAAGGGCGCAGCAACGAAAAGGCAATCGCCATCCTGCTTGGCGCGATGGCGCAACTGCCGATCGTCACGCTGAATTGGGGAGGCATGGCCGAGGCGCTGGCGCAGCGTTTTTGGCCCGGCCCCCTGACCTTGATCGTCACAAAGAAACCATCCCTGCCCGAATCTCTTTCGCCAAACCCAACGATCGGCGTGCGCATGCCCGATCACCCGGTCGCCCTGGCCTTACTGCGGCGCGCCGGCCCCCTGGCGGTGACTTCGGCAAATTTATCCGGGCAGCCTAGCACCACAACTGCCCAAGAAACCCTCGCCCAACTGGACGGGCGCGTGCATTTGGTGCTGGATGGCGGCAAAACCCCTGGCGGTGTGCCTTCCACAGTGGTGGATTGCACAGGCGAAGCGCCTGTCATCTTAAGGAATGGCCCCGTCTCCCTGGAGGCGCTGCAACAGATTACCGAACGGCGTAAGGACAAAATTTAAATAGCGCCGGCAAGTTCACTACTGCGCAAATGGGATCAACAAATCGCTCTCACTGAACATTTAAGCTAACTTCATACCCACTTTACTTGCCTGATCTACAATGCAATCATTCTCCTCAATCAAACCGCTCTGAAGTGTGCCAGGCCCACACCCCAGAGCGGTTTTTGCTGCCAGCATCTCAACCTTTACTGCGATGCAGCGGCAGGGTCACATAGAATTGACTGCCCGGACATTTCTCTTCATCATATCCTGAGCTTTCCACTCGAATACGGCCGCCGTGCGCCTCAACAATCCCTTTGGCAATCGTCAACCCCAGGCCAGGGCCGCCGCCCTTGAATTTCGTCTTGCCGGTTGAGTGCAGGGCAATCTCGCCGGTCTGGTAGAACTTGGCAAAGATCAGGTCATGATATTCGGGATCAATGCCAATTCCCGTATCACTCACTGTCACTTCCACAGCATCCGCTGAAAGCGGGCTTTCCTGCGCCGAAAGGTAGCGCCCTGAGATCGTCACGACGCCGCCATCTGGGGTGTATTTAATTGCATTGATAATAAGATGGTAAAACACCTTGCGCAAGGCTTCAGGGTCGCCCGCCACAGGGGGGAGGCTCTGCAAATTGTGCGAGGTCAGCGTCAAACGGCGGGCAGCGGCGGCGTCTTTGAGCGTGTTCACAATCAAGCGCACCAGCACTTCCATCGAAACATCGCCCACGTTCAAATTCAAGCTGCGATTGTCAATCATGGCAATATCCAGCATCCCATCTACAATCTCATGAAAGCGCATAATGCCACTGTAAATGCCGCCGACCAGTTTTTTGTAAAACTGATTGCCCGTAATCAGAGGGTCATCGAACAGCATCTCGGTATAGCCGCGCATCACCGTCAGCGGCGTGCGCAATTCGTGTGAAGCAATCGCGATAAAATCGCTCTTGGCGCGATCCAGGCGTTCAAGCTGGGTATTCACCCGCCCTAACTGCCGGTTGGACTGTTCCAAGGCCGTGTAGGCGCGACGGAAGTCATTGTTAACGCGCATCAAGCTTTCCACCAGGCGCGCGTTTTGCAGCGCCACTGAAGTTTGATCCGCCAGGATGCGCAGCAGCAGCAAATCGGCCTCGGTATAAGGTTCGCCGAACGCCTTTGAGCCTAAAGCCAACAAGCCAATCCACTCCTCTTTGGCGTAGATCGGAATGTATAAATCCATGTGCAGGTCGGCAAACCATTTCTGTTCATCCAGGGGAATCTGATCAAAATGTGGAGAAAAATCGAGGTCATGTTGAAAGAGCGGGGTGCGCGCCTGGACAAAATGATGCGCCAGGACACTGTCACTGCCAAGCATCCCATCGGAGGGGGTTTGCAGGCCCATCCCGGTTGTACCGACTAAACGATAGACAGATTTCCCCCGTGCATCGCCAGATTGTTCACGGTATACCAGGAGGAGGATACCGCGCTGGATTTCAATGGCCTCACTGATCAAGCCGATGGCGGCGGTTGCCAGGCGCTGCGGGTCAAGGATGTTGCTGACACTCAGGCTGTACTCGCGCAAAATACGGGTGATGTCCAGGTGAGGAGCCGGGAAAATGCGGCTCAACCAGCGTTGGAGCAAGAGCCATAAAGGCGCAAACAACAAAGCCAGGCCCACCGAGATGATCAAACCGACCAGCCAGGAGGCTGTATTTTGCAGCGAGGAGGCATAAACCGAAATGACTGTCCAGAAAAGAGCGTATAAAGCCGCCGCTATCAGCCCCAAAAGCAGCGCCCCGACGACAACCCCCGTCACCCGCATGAAATCGGGCATCTGAGGAGTAGTCAGCACCAGGCTCAGCAGAATTGCGCCCAGCCAGAAAGCCACGTTGCCCCAAATGGACAACCCGGAGAGCGCGAGGATACCACCCACGGCGCTCAATCCCAAGATCAACACCCAATAGTACAACTGCCGGCGCGCCAGGCCTGAAGTCGTCTTGCGAATGACGCGCAGCAGCAAAAGAGCCATGCGCCCATGCAAAAACGTCCAGCCCACCAAAATGATCCACCAGGCAGCCGGCTGGATGAAAATATCTACCAGGATCACAAGCGCCAGCCAGCCTGCCCCAACTCCCCACCAAAAACGCTCACCGAAGACTGTGCGCGTAGAAAAAGCCGTGCGGGTTTCATTGACCAGCAGAATCGTCGTTAGAATCAAGCCGTAGGGCAAAACCCGTTCCCAGAGGGGCGTTTTGGCAAGCAGCGCAATCGCTTGCGCCAGATTGGCGACAAACCAGACCAACAAATACAAACCCAATAAACGAACCTGTCGATCTCCCGAACTGCGACGCTGCAGGAGAAAGACCAGGACAGCCAGGTAAAGCGCGCTCCAAAGAAAAGAAAGACCGATTAGCATGGACTCGTTCATGGCTACTTCACTGCGCCTTGTTGACGTAAAGGCAAAACAACATGAAAATGGCTTCCCGGACACTTTTGTTCATCGTAACCTGGGCTCTCGACCCAAATCACCCCATTATGCGCAGCGACGATTCCCTTTGCAATTGCCAGGCCCAATCCAGGCCCAGCCCCCTTAAACTTGGTCTTACCAGTCGAATGCAAAGACAGCTCCCCGGTTTGATAAAATTTCACAAAAATTAACTCCCACATCCCCGGATCAATCCCAATCCCAGTATCACTGACCACAATTTCGATCCCGCCCTCCATCATACCCAATTCGCCTGGCTGTAATGCGCGGCCAGAAACCGTAATCGTACCTCCGTCAGGAGTGTATTTGATCGCATTGATCAACAAGTTGTAGAACACTTTGCGCAAACTTTCCATATCGGCCTGGATCATGGGCAAATCGCGCAAATTCTCAACGAATTTCTGTTTGCGCTCGTTAAAAACTTTCTTCAAACTGTCCCGCAAATAACCGATGACCACCGGTACAGAGGTTGGCGTCATGTGGAGGCGCAGTTCACGGTTATCAATTTTCGCCACATCCAACATACTTTCCACAATCTCATGCAAACGCATCGCTCCGGTCTGGATGCCGTTGATCATGGTGTAGTAGCGCTCATTCTGGCGAATGCCGGCATCTTCCAGCAGCATTTGGGCGTAGCCCTTGAGCAGCGTCAGAGGGGTGCGCAGTTCGTGCGAGGCGATGCCAATAAAATCGGCTTTGGCTCGATCCAGGCGCTCCACCTGATCGAAAGCGTTCTGCAAATCCTTGGTGCGCTGCTGCACCAGGCTTTCCAACTCCTGATTAAACTGGGTAATTTGCGCGTACAGCCGGGCGTTTTGCAATGCAATCGCCGCCTGGCCGGCAAAAGCCCCGGCCAGGGTCACGTCATCCTCACGATACGCATTGAGGGTCTCGCGGGTCAATGAGAGCATACCCAAGACCGCATCCGCATGGATCAAAGGGATGGCCAGCCAGGCTCGCGCCAAAGGCAGGTCTTGCACCTGCTGCCAATCGGCGCGCCCCAAGACATCTGGGATCGACAGCGGCTGCTTGGTGCGATAAACTTCCGAAAAGACATCGCCTTCGCGCACAGGAACCTGCAGGTGTTCAAAACCCTCGGGAAAACCACGCGAGGCCACCACATCCAATACAGATTCATTGGCGTTCAACAACATCACCGCGGCGCGGTCGTAGGGGACGATCTCCACCAGTTTCTCCAGGATAAGCGCCAGTACCTTGGACAATTCCAGCGTTCCCGACAGAATGCGTCCGATTTCGTACAGATTTTCAGCCAGGCGGCGGCGGTTTTTCTCCACCTGGTAGAGCGAGGCGTTTTTAATCGCCGTCGCCACTTGATCGGCCAAAAGCTGCATAAAAGCGACATCATCTTCTTTAAAAGCGGCTGCCCGTTCGCTTTCCAGGTCCAGCACCCCCAAGAGAGTATGGCGCATCTCAAGCGGCAGAGCCAGTTCAGAGCGGATATTGAGAGTTTCATCCGAGCGGCGATAGCGGCTGTCCAGCAAAACATCCTCTACCCGAGCAGGACGCCTGTGCGCAGCAACCCAACCCACCACGCCTTCCTCGCCAACTTTTAAGCGGAACTCTTCCTGCATCAAAACGCGCCCGATTTCTCCTGTGCCGGCGCGGCAGACAACATATTGGGCGCTTTCATCCAGGAGAAAAATTCCCACAAACGAGCAGGCAAAGCGCAGCCGGATCAGATCCGCGACGCTGCCTAACAAATCATCCAATTCCAGGATCGAAGCAATGCTCTGCCCAACCGCCATACTGGTCGCCAGGGAACGCTGCGCTTCATCGGTGGCTTTGAGAACCGCTTCAAGCTCAATCTTATAGCGAGCGTCACGGATGCGAAAACGCTCCAAACGTGTGGCGGCGCGGATGCGGGTTACATAAATAACGGCGGCAATCGCCAGCGAGGAAAACAAAGGATAGCCATAGCCCAGCCAATTGCCCGCCACCGGCAGGGTTGCAAAAACGATCCCCCAGACGACCACCGTTACCAGTATCAAGCCGGCAAACCAGAGAGTCGAAAGGAAAACGGAGCCGCAGCCCAAGACGATCAAAATAAAATAAGTGGTTTGTGCAGGGTCATGCGTAAAATACATGTGGGCGGCTGGATTAAGCAGCATCAATAAGCTCAAGCCAAAAACCACTGCGTGCGCCCACTGCGGCGGCAGCCTATGCCGGCGCAGGAAAGCGTACAACACAAACATCGCCAGAGCGGAGCCCCCGGCAACGCTGGCCATCACATACTTGATCGCCGGCGGCAATAAAACGAGATGACTGATCACAAAAACGACGCTAATTGCCCCCAGACCAAGCGCCACCGGCCGCAAACTCTCCACCAGGCTGGTATTCAGCCCAAGCCTCAATGCCGCCGGCGGAATATCAAGGCCGTCTTCAGAGGGAAAAGTGGTGTCAACGCCGGCGCGCCAGAAGGACTTCATACCAATGAGTTTACTCGATTTTCACCCGAATGACAAATAAAAGCGGTTCATACTTCTGAAAGAGGCCAATTGGGCAGCACATCCATATCCAGGGAGTCGCGCTGTCCGGCAAGCAAACGGTAATAGCCGGCCGCCGCAATCATCGCTGCGTTATCCGTACAAAAGGAAATCGGAGGGATATGGCAAGGAACTTTGAGGGCCTCGGCGCGTATTTGGATGGATTGACGCAGCGGCTTGTTTGCCGACACCCCTCCAGCGACCAAAATTGCTTTGGCTTGATACTGCTGCGCCGCCTTAATCGTCTTCATCGCTAAGGCGTCAATTACTGCCGCCTGGAAACTGGCCGCCAAATCGGAAACGGGCAGCGAATTTACCGGGTCCTCCAGCGCGCGCACCTGGCGCAGCACCGCCGTCTTTAAGCCGCTAAAAGAAAAATTCCACGTCCCCTCCAGCCAGGCGCGCGGGAAATTATAAGCAAACGGGCTGCCCCCCTCGGCGGCTTTTTGCACCGATGGCCCGCCAGGATAGGGCAGGTTCAATAAACGAGCTACTTTATCAAAAGCCTCTCCGGCGGCGTCATCTAACGTCGCCCCTAAGCGTTGATACTTCAAATGCTCGCTGATTAAGACCAATTCGGTGTGCCCACCCGAAACAATCAACGCCAGCACAGGAAACTGCGGTTCGGGGGTTGGCCCGGCCTCAGTCTTATACAGCCAGGCGGAGTAAAGATGCCCTTCCAGATGATTGACGCCAATCAGCGCTTTCTCAGAGGCCAACGCCAGGCCTTTGGCCGCATTCACACCCACCACTAAAGACCCCGGCAGCCCCGGCCCGCGCGTCACCGCAATTCCATCCACTTCATTCAAACTCAAGTGCGCTTGCTGCAGCGCTTCTTCGATGATCGGATAGATCGCCAAAATGTGCTGGCGCGAGGCGACCTCGGGAAACACGCCGCCGTATTTTGCATGTAAATCCACTTGCGAGGCGACCACATTCGAAAGGATCGCCCGCCCATTTTCCACCACCGCGGCGGAGGTTTCATCGCAAGAAGATTCAATCCCCAAAACACGAACAAACGAGGGTAAAGGATGGGGGGTCATGCAGCAGTTCCCTGGTAGTTATCGCTCACTTAACGGGCAGCACCAAATCCATTGGATACTCAACGAACACTTCCGCATGGGCGCCAGCCGGGCTATCATCTGGCCGCATCCAAAGCGTGTCCTCCAGGCGTACACCGAACTTGCGCGATGGGTAATACAGGCCCGGCTCAATCGTGAAAACCGTCCCCGGCCGCAGGACATCCCCTTCTGTGGCGTTTGACCCTGACCAGGGACGCTCATGGACATTTAAGCCTAAGCCATGCCCTAAAGAATGCACAAAGCCCTCCTGGGTTTGCGGCGATTTGCGAACGGTAGGATGCCCTTTGGCTTCAAAAAAGTCGCACACCTTGCTCTGATAGTCTTTGAACGGCGTGTTCACCTGCAACGCTGCGACCATTTGGGTATAAGCCTCCAGGACAGTCTCATAGGCTGCCAGCACTTCATCCGGCGCATAACCCAGGCACCAGGTGCGAGTAAAATCGTAGAAATATCCGCCGCCCGGCTCACAAGGGAATATATCAAAGACAATCGTCTGCCCCAGGCGCAGTTCATCACGGGCGGCGCCAGAGCTGTGCGGCACCGCGGCGTCATAGCCAATGGAGAAGATGGTCCCTTCGGGGTTTTCTGCGCCCCGCTCGACCAGCCAAAGATTGATGCGCCGCTTCACATCCCCGATTGTAATAGGCGTTCCATCCGCATCCACCAGGCGATCGTCCTTCACACGCTGCGCGCTGAGAAAATCGGCCGCCTGCCCCACCACAGAGGTTGTGATGCGCCCCATCTGGCGAATGCGCTCAATCTCGTTGGCGTCTTTGGTCATCATGGCCTGCATCAGAGTGGAATCGCTCATTTCGCCCACAAAAGACAGGCCCGGCATGGCGGCTTGCACCGCCGAAAAAATGGCGAAGACTTCGCCCGCGTCACGTTTGCCATATAAGGCCACGCGCCCGCGCTCAACCCCCGCCTCGCGCAGCATCAATTGGCAGCGGCGCGCGGTGGCCTGGATATGATCGCCGCCGCAGGCTTTGAGCAAATCCGCATAGCCATAGTCTTCCAGGTTTTTCGTGCGCAGACCGGTGCGGGCCGCCTCATCGCGCTCCATCGGACGGTAGAAAAGGATCGGCTCGCCGCCGCGCGGGACGATGACATCCGCGCCGGTGAGGTGTCCTCCACCGGTAAGATAGACCATCGCCGAATTATGCTGTCCAGAGCCGGTCACAAAAATCGCGTCGAGATCACGCGCAGATAAAAGGGATGAGAGATCATTTTTCATAAAATAGTCCTATTCTTCATTAGCAGGTATCCATCAACCGCTGCCAGCCTCGCTCAATCTGGCAAGGAACAGCGCATCTTGTTCAGGCAAAACGGTGCGCGGATCGCAAAGGATGCGATTTTCTTCCAGGCGGGCAATGATCGGCGGGGACGCGGCGCGCAACCGGGCCAGGAAGCGCGTGGGATGCGCCATCTCCAGCGCCAACAGCACAGTCGGCAAAGTCTCACCGGGCAGGCTGCCGCCGCCAACCGTAGATTCGCCAGCGACGAGGCCGCCAATGCCCAAAACATCGCGCCATTTTTGGGCGCGCGCCCGCGCCTGTTCCACCGTCATCGCAATCATCTGCCAGAGGGGAACTTCACGCTCGGCTTCCTCTTTCAGATAGTGCAGCAAGGTCGCCGAAAGCGCCGCCAGGCACAGCTTATCGGCGCGGATGGCGCGCGCCAGGGGGTGTTTTTTACACTGCGCGACCAGGCCGGCTTTTCCGATCAGGATGCCGGCCTGTGGGCCGCCGAGCAGTTTATCACCCGAAAAACACACCAGATCAACCCCCGCCGCCAGCGATTCTTGCACCGTCGGCTCATGAGCCATCCCGTAGCGTGCGGTATCCAAGAGCGCCCCCGAGCCGAGATCATCCACTACCGGCAGCCCGGCATGGTGAGATACTTTGACAATCTCGGCCAGGGCCGGCTCTTCGGTAAAGCCGATGATTTTGAAATTCGAGCGATGCGCCCGCATCACCAGGGCCGCGCCGCCGGCAATCGCCTGTTCATAATCGCTCAAATGCACCCGATTGGTTGTCCCCACCTCCAACAGTTTTGCGCCCGACTGCTTCATCACATCTGGCACACGAAAACCGCCGCCAATCTCCACCAACTGCGAGCGAGCAATGACCACACTCTTGCGCCTGGCCAGGGCAGATAGCGCCAGCAGCACCGCCGCAGCATTGTTATTGACCACCAGGGCCGCCTCGGCGCCAGTGAGCTGCTGCAAGAGCGCTTCGGCATGCACCAGGCGCGAGCCGCGCTTGCCGGATGCAAGATCAAATTCCAGGTTGGAATAGCCGGCTGCAACCTGCTGCATGGCAGCAATCGAAGCCTGGCTCAACGGGGCGCGCCCCAGGTTGGTGTGCAAGATGACGCCGCTGGCATTGATCACCGGGGCCAGCGAAGGGGCGGTGCGGCTTTCGAGCATTTGATGCGCCCGCGCCAGCAGTTCATCGAATCCAGGAATCGCTGCGCCCTCCCCAGCCTGTGACCGGGCGGCCGCCAACGCATCGCGAATCGCTTTGAGCGTTAGCGAGCGCCCATAAGCAGACACCCAATCTTGCACCGCCGGGGTCTGCAAAAAAGAATCAACGGAAGGGAGAGAACGTAAATCGGGCAAGGTCTTAAGGCTTCCACTGGCTGACTTCGCGCATGCGAAGCATGATTTCAATCACTACCAATCCGATCGCTAACAAGATTTCCAACATCGTATTCAAGACGCGGCCAATTTGCAGCCAGGCCAGGATGGCAAAATACAGCCCAAACCACAAAGATTGGCGCACGATAACTTTGCCGGCTGCCGGGGGGTTGGTAGAAAAACGCAAATTCAGAAAAGCGACCACCGGCATTAAGCTGCCGGCGATCGCCAACATGCCAAGAAAGAAGAACGCCCACAAAGGCTGCCAGGTGACTGGCCGGGTGAAATTCACCAACAGCGCCAACCCCCCCCAGCCAGTGACAGCAAGCAAGAGCGAGGCAGGAAGAAACGCGCGGACGGGATTGTTAGAATGAGACAGCATACCATCAAAGCGTCAGCAGATTTTGCAAAGCAGACTTTGACTTCTGGTCAACTTCAGCGTGCAGGCTGCCGCCATGCGCATCCATTGTGACCACTACCGGGAATTCCTTGACCTCGATGACCCAGATCGCCTCAGGCACACCAAATTCCAGCTTATAGACTCCCAACACACGCTTGACGGTTTGCGCAATGTAGGAAGCCGCTCCGCCAATGGCGTGCAAATACATCCCTGGAACTTCCTGGCAGGCTTTCAAGGTTTTGCCGCCCATCCCGCCTTTGCCGATCACACCGCGAAGATTAAAATGACGCATCACGTCCCCCTGGTAGCCTTCTTCACGAATGCTGGTGGTCGGCCCGGCTGCCACAAAGCGATATTCTTTGGTCGCCAACCCGGCCACCACCGGCCCGCAGTGATAGATTACGCCGCCGTTCAATAATGGCTTGAGCGCCTCATAAACGGTCAAATCATCGCCCTGGGGCGGGCGCGTCCTTTTGATAAAGGTCTCTGATAACCATTTGTGGACTGCGTCCCGTCCCGTTACCATCACCCCGGTCAACGCGACCGCATCGCCCACTTTCAGGCTGCGGACAATTTCATCTGAAACAGGTAATTGAATTTCGCGCATAAGTTCTCCGTATTTCGCACTCGCGGCTGCCTACTCGTAACGAACCTGATCGCCCTGAACGATCATTTTACGCCGCCGGTACGCCCAGCACATATAGGAAACCGTGACAAAAAAGCTGGCCGGCAAACGGTGCATCCCGACCATCTTGGTACTTAAAACAGTGGTCTTGCCGCCAAAACCCATCGGCCCAATCCCCAATTGGTTTGATTCCTGGGTCAGGCGTTGTTCCATCGCCGCCAGGCTGGGATCAGAACTGGCCTCATCCATTTTGCGGAAAAGGACCTCTTTTGAAGCGGCATATCCTGAACCGCGATCCCCGCCAATGGAGACTCCCAGAATCCCCGGCGCGCAGCCCTGCCCCTGCGCCTTCTGCACCGCGTCCAACACCACCTTGCGCACCCCGGCCAGGTCACGCCCGGCGCCAAGTTCATTGTTTGGCAGAGAATACTGCGCCCCCACATTTTCGCAGCCGCCGCCTTTGAGCATCAATTCTATCGTCAGGATGTCGCCTTCCACTTCTTCAAAATGAATGACGGGGAAATGCTCATCACCCAGGTTATTGCCGGTATTCTTGTCGGTCAACGCGTTGACTGAATTGGGGCGCAAATAGGATTTCCGTGTGGCCTCGACCACAGCCTCAGTGATCAACTGGCGCAGTTTGCGAGTGGACATCCCTTCGGGATGATAAACATAAAAGATGGGCGTCCCTGTATCCTGGCAGATGGGGGTAGACTGCGCCCGTGAGAGTTCGACATTTTTGAGGATTGTCTCCAAGGCGCTGCGCGCTGCCGATCCGGCTTCCTCTTGCTCCACCGCGGCGCGCAAAGACATTTCCACATCTGGCGGCAAATCCGTAGATGTGAGGCGAACCAACTCCAAGACAGGTTCTTTTAAGTCAAGCATACTTCCTCCTGGATCAAAATTATTTTTGGACAGGCTCTTATTTTACTCGCGCTCTGGCCTGGGAACAAAGAATAAAATGCAAATTGGGCCAAACAAGAGCAGCCATAAACCGATCTGTAAACCAAAATGCTCTGCCACCCAACCAACCAACCAGGCAATCATCCCTCCCAGCAGCCCAAATACAGAGCCGATGGCTTTTACGGTTCCTGAATGCCCACGTTCAGCAGCGTAAGCTTCACCTTGCATCACGGCATACCATCCCATGGTAAAAAAGCGCATCAAGACCACCAAAACCACTTTTAACCAGGCCCAGGGCGCCAGGAGAAATGAGGCGTACAAAACAGCGGTCGTTGCAGCGGAATGCCGCAAAATAACCCGCCCCTGGAAACGCTCCAACAAGGGCAACAAGATCAGATCGGAAAGCAGGCCGGCGGCCATCAAAAAGCTCATCACCAATGCCGTCTGCGATGCGGTTAACATGGCAACATCCGTAAAATAAAGCGCGGCATAGCCGACGAAAAAATCTAATACCAGGCCGGCCATTTGTAATAAGATAAACCAACGCAGCAGCAGCAAATTGCGCAGCGCCTGCCGCAAGCCATAGAGCATTTCAGCCGCCTCGCATTGAAGCTCTTCCCAGACCAGCCTGCGGCCGCGCTCATGCCCCGTATGCACTGGGAAAGGATGAAAAAAAATGATCGCTGATAAAATTGCCCCGACCATCCCCAAGATAACATAAGCCCACCGCCAGCGAAAGGCCAGGAGAAAGGCGCCGGCCAGGAGGAGCGGGGTAACCAGGCTGGCAATCGATCCAGCAACCGTCCAGCGCGCCATCATTTGCGGCTCGCGCCCGTGATGTGTATCCATCAGAGTTGCTTGTGAGAGGGTCGCAAAAGCGCCGCTTGCCGGAAAACCAATCACCTCAGCCGCCATCACGATCAAAAAACCAGATGTCCCCCCAACCGCAAACGCTGAAACTGCCAGGATCAACCCTCCGCCTATAATCAGGAATCTGCGCCAGCGGGTATCGCCAAGCAGCATGAGCAAAGGTTCAAGAAAAGCGTTTAAAATTGGCGGCAAGCCCAACAACATACCTATCTGAGCATAACTCAAACCCAAATCCTGCTGCAACAAAGGGCGAACAGTGCTGTCTACCGCGTAATAGACTTCATCATAAAAAGCAACCGCCAGAAACAAGATTGTTAACAATTGATTGCTTTGCAAATCTCTCCTTGTGAAGCTGAAAGAACATACTGATAGACAAGGCGATCTAGATCCGCGCCAGGTACAACTAAATTATACATGCGAATCTTGTTTCGCACGCGGCGCAAAAAGGACAAGACAGATAGGCCCAAGCAGCAGCAGCCACATGGCTATCCCCAATCCCATTTGATCTGCAATCCAGCCTATCCCCGAAATCATCAACCCTCCCAACAGGCCACTCAATGAGCTGATCGCTTTGACCGTCCCCGAACGCCCGTGCGCCGAAACAAAGGCCTCGGCTTCCATCACCGGGTAACAACCCAGGGTCGCCAGTTTCACACCCGCCGCCAGGACGATCTTCGTCCAGGCCCAGGGAGTAAGCAAAAAGAGAATGTACAAGGGGATCAGCAGCGTGGCAGAAAAACGCACCAAACTCCGCCCTGGGAATCGTTCTAATAATGAAATCAACGCCAGGTCAGAGATTAAACCAGCCAACATCATCAGTCCAAGCGCCAACCCGATCTGGGCAGAGGTCAATCCAACGATATCAGCAAAATAGAGGGCGGCGTAATCGGTAAATACATCCAACATCAGGTCTGACATTTCAAGCAGAGCGAGCCAACGCAGCAATTGAGGATTGCGCAGAGTATCCCATGCTCCAAGCAGCAGTTCCTTAATCCCGGCGGCAGCGCCGGCGCCCCGCTCCAACTGGGAAGACTGCCCACCTGAAAAACTCTGCCGGCCCATTGTGAAAGCCAGGGCAAAGCCCGCCAAGGCAACACTGGCATAAGCCCAACGCCATCCCATCCCCAGGACAAAACCGCCCGCCAGAATTAAAGGGGCGATCAAATTGGCCAATGACCCTGCCACAGACCACCGCGCCATCGCATGGGATTCGCGCCCGGGGTTAATATCCATCAAGGTCGCTTGCGAAAGCGTGACAAAGGCCCCACTGCAAGGAAACATGAGTATCTCGGCAAACAACAAGACCGGAAAGGATTGCGCGGCGGACACCAGCAGCAGCGCCGCAGCCATCCCCAGGCCGCCGCCAAACATCAAACGCTTGCGCAAAGAAGTGTCGCCCAAGAGCAAAACAAATGGCTCGATAAAGATATTGATAATATGCGGCAGGCCCATCAACAGTCCTACCTGGACATACGTCAAACCCAAATCTATGCGCAAGGCGGGGCGCGCGGCATATCCTACCGCATAAGCAAATTCATCAAAAAACTCGATCAGCAAAAAAATGATCGTCAAGGAGTAAATCGAAAATTGCTGGTAGAATCGCTTCTCATGCGGAGAAAACATTATCTTTTTACCTTCATCACTATTCTGGTGTCATTGATCCTCCTGGCAGCCAGCCAGGAGAGAGCCAGGGCGCGAGCCGAGGACGATGCTTCCGATTACTATACTATGAATGCGAGCAATCTGTCAGGCAATGCAAAGCCGGCTTCTGAAGCAACGATCGTTCAAACCCAAGCCAGCCCGGTCAGCGCAACGTCCACCATCAGCCCAACTGCCACCCTGAATGCAACCGTCACTGTGACCCCGCAAGCCGACGGCGCGATCGTGGTGATTGTCGAGGCAGGACAGTCGCTCTACTCGATTGCCGAGGCTTACGGCGTCACAGTAAATACCTTGTTGACGCTGAACAACCGCAAGTTGAACGACCGCCTGTACGTCGGCGATAAAATCATTGTGCGCGTCCCATATACCATCACGCCAACGCCTGAAATCACCGACACCTTCACGCCGCGGGCGCCTACCGCCACTCGCCGCCCCACCCGCACCGCCACCCTTAAACCTCCCACGCGCACCCCATCGCCGACCACCGCCGCGAGCGCCACTGCCAGCCCTACCCCCCCGCAAAACTCTCAGACAGATGCCATTGGAAACATATTGTTGGCGGCGATTGTTATTTTATTAGTGATGGGCATCGGATTGGTAGGCATCGGCGCGCTGCTCAGAAACAAAACTTAAAGAACCTGCGCATTGCTTTTTTGTTAGGCAAAACCCGCCAAAGCGTGAAATACTTGCCTTAATCCGCTTTTTATCATATACTCGCCCTACCTAGAAAGCTCTGATCAGAAATCACGATGCTCAGAGAGGCCTGCCAATGGCCTTACTATCTAATTGTCCACCATCCTTTCTCACCAACGATTCTCCTCGCTTCGCCAGGAGAAACCTGTTTACTCGCGCTGAACAGGCAATAAGGGGGACTAAGAAGTGCGCGCGTACGTTCCATTTTAGTTGTCCAAGCTCGCATCAACTGCGCAAGGAAATTTTACGGAGGTTCTTCAAATGACTCAACAAATGTACCCATCTTCTCATTTTCGCTGGCTGGCCTTTATTGGTGTCCTGATCGCCAGTCTATTGTTGACCAGCGCCTTCCTACAAGGTGTGACAGTGATGACCGCCTTGGCCAACTCCAGCGAACAAAACCCGGTTCAGGCATCCACGCGCGCGCTTGCTGCGGTATCAGACCTGGAAGTGTCCACCGTCGTTGAGGGATTGTACGTCAATAACACCGTGCGCCCAGGTGGAGCATTGACCTATACCATTCGCTTTACCAATACAACCGCTGTCCCCATCACCGATACCATAATTACCGCCAAGCTCAGCAACTATGACGACTCAACGATTGGACGGGGACGTCAGTTTTACCCATGTACAACCCCTACTTACGAGGGTACCCCGCCCACCACCACTCTCTTTACCTGTACAGGCGGCGGCAACGTCAGCTACAATTTAACCTGGTCGAATGTGAGCCTGGCTGCCGGCGAAACGGGCTTTATCATCTTGCACACCACGGCCGGTTACAGTGAAAAATCTAGCTCTGTTTCTGAACCAAACGCCAAAGCCGCGGCCATGTATTTGAAAAATACTGCAACGATTGCTGCGACGGGTTATACAGGCGGCAGCGCCAGCACCTCCAATATTCTCATTGTTGGCCCACTGTTGCAAATTTCCAAAGTCGCCAATCCCACCTCCGTCTACCCTGGGCGTTACGTGACCTATACTCTGACGGCATCGAACCTGGCGCGCGTCGATTCGATCACCGGCACCGGTGTGGTCATCAGCGATGTCCTGCCAGAATCCAGCACTTTCATTGACGCCACCAACGGAGGGTATTACGACGCCGGCAGCGGAAAAGTGGTGTTTAAACCCAGCGACCCCTTCGGGCCAGGAGCGCCCTCACAGGTATTTTCCTTCCGCATCCTGGTCAACCCAAGCACCACGGCGGCCACGATCAGCAACTCAACAAGTGAATATGAAATCCGCTCGCGTGAGATCTACTTTAGTCAGACAAAGATCAATGGCAGCCGGTCTGCGCCCGTCACCATCTTACGTGTGCTGCAAAAGACCTACGTCGCTGCGGATTCAAACATCTACCCAGGGGAAGAAGTCACCTATACCATCACAGTTTACAACCCCTACACATCCGCCC
>CAIQJJ010000396.1 GCA_903872065.1 uncultured Anaerolineales bacterium
AGGCATCCTGAGCTTGTCGAAGGATTGCCGGAGGACTGCCGGAGGACTGCCGGAGGACTGCCGAAGGAGGCGCCTGGGCAACAGCATGTGGCGATGGCAAACCTATGATAAGATTAAGGGGTCAAAAATATTCCTGGCTGAGGAACAGTATGGAGCGCATCACCCAAATCACTTCGTCCCTTCTGACGGTTAACTTTCCAAACGAGAGCGACAAAGCTGAACAGCGGCGGATCAGGCTCGTCCAGTTCTGCAACCTGGTCGGCGTCGGCAGTGTTGTGCTGTACGATCTCCTTTATTTAGTCGCAGACTGGCGAAGGCTGTATCCGGTCACGCTGACAACCCTGGCGACAGTCCTGTTCTTTGTCCTCTCGATCAGCCTCAATCAGCGCGGGCGTTTTGAACTGGCGAAGGTCAGTTTCAGCCTGGGGCTGCTCAGTTCGATGCTCGTCGCGACCGGCGTCTTCTTGGGCAAAGAGCCAGGCATCCATTTCTATTTTCTGTTGTTTGCCCTGACGCCAATCCTGATCTGGAATTTCCGCCAAATCTTTGCCATCCTCTTGTTCATGAGTTTGAATCTGCTCAGCTTTTTCTATGTGCAGTTTTGGCAGCCCAGCGCGTGGATCCTCATTCAACCATTTCCCGCGGCGTGGGATGTCTTCTTTCGCATCATGTCAATCGTGGCGGTCTATGCCACCATCGCCGGCATCTTGATCTTTTACCAATACCTGGGGGAGCGCTACGAGCAGTCTTTGCTGGCGCAAACCATCGAACTGGATCGCTTTTTCACCACCAGCCTGGACCTTCTGTGCATTGCAGATATGGACGGCATTTTTCACCGCCTGAACCGCGAATGGGAAAACACCCTGGGCTACCCGGTCAATCAATTGATCGGGCGGCGCTTCATGGATTTCGTTCACCCAGAAGACGCGCCGGCCACCCTGGCGGCGATGGCGCGGCTGGAAAGACAAGAGATCATTCTCAACTTCGAGAACCGCTATCGCTGCCAGGACGGATCGTACCGCTGGATCGAGTGGCGCTCGACGCCGGTGGGCAAAATGATCTACGCCGCGGCGCGGGATGTCACCGAGCGCAGACAAGCCGAGGACAAGATCAAAAACCTGCTGCATGAAAAAGAGGTCTTGCTCAAGGAGGTGCATCACCGCATCAAAAACAATATGAACACCGTCGCCAGCCTGCTGAATTTGCAAAAAGAAATCCAGAAAGACGAGGCGGTGAAAAAAGCGCTGCGAGACGCCGAGGCAAGCCTGCAAAGCATGATGATTTTGTACGATCAGTTGTACCGCTCTGAAACCTTCGCCGCGGTCTCGCTGCGCGAATATGTCCCCGCCCTGCTGCAGCAGGTGATCGGGATTTTCCCACATGGCGAGACGGTCAGCCTCTACACCGATCTGGAAGATATCCCGCTTGCGCCGCGCATCCTGTCGCCCCTGGGCATCCTGCTGAATGAACTGGCGACCAATGCCATGAAATACGCCTTCACCGGGCGCAGCGACGGGGTCATCACCGTCACCGCCGCCAGGGAGGGGGAACAGGTTGTGCTGCATTTCGCCGACAACGGGAAAGGCCTGCCCGCTTCGTTCTCGTTCGCCGCCGGTGGATTTGGGATGCAGTTGGCGCGCTCGCTGGCGCGGCAGCTTGGCGGCTCGATCGCCGTCGAAGAAGGGCCGGGGGCCAGGTTTGTGCTGCGCTTCGCGCGGCAATAGTTTTATTTGACCCAAGGAGCTTATGATGAACATTTACTGGCTGAATACCCACCCCTCCGCCGCCGGCGCGCTGGCCTACGCGGCGGAGGAACTGCAGCGCTGCCTGCAGATCATGACCGGCGCGCCGGTCAATCGCGCCGCCGGCCAGCAATACCAGCCTGGGACGGACGGCCTCTGGCTGGGCCTGTTCGCCGATTTTGGCCTGCGCCCGGCCAGCGATCACCCGCTGGACGATGAAATTCACCTGGCGGTGGAGAATGGGCATGGGCTGATCGCCGGGGCCAACCCGCGCAGCGCATTGATGGCGGTCTACCGCTACCTGGCGGCGCTGGGCTGCCGTTGGGTGCGACCGGGGGCGGAGGGCGAGTTCATCCCGCCGGCGGAGGCGGCGGCCAGTGTCCATCTGCACGAAGCGCCATCCTACCGCCACCGCACCGTGTGCATCGAGGGCGCGGTCAGCCTGGAAAATGTGCTGGAGATGGTGGACTGGCTGCCCAAGGTGGGGCTGGCGGGCTACTTTATGCAGTTCCGCGAGGGGTTCACCTTTTTCGATCGCTGGTACAGCCACCGCAGCAATCCGCTCAAGACGCCGCAAGCCTTCAGCGTGGAGCAGGCGCGCCAGTTTACGCAGCAGATCGAGGCCGAACTGCAAAAACGCGGCCTGGTCTACCACGCCATCGGCCACGGCTGGACGTGCGAGGCCTACGGGCTGCCCTGCCTGGGCTGGGATATGGAAAGCGGGCGCGCCTGGCCGCCCGAATTTCTGCACGATGTGGCCGAGGTGAACGGCAAGCGCAGTGTGCCGTGGGACATTGTCTCCATCGCCGCCCTATGCTACTCCGACCCACAGGTGCAGGCGCGCCTGGCGAACTGTGTGGCGGACTATGCAGCCGCCCACCCGCAAATTGACCTGCTGCACGTCTGGCTGGATGACGGCTTCAATAACAAATGCGAGTGCGCCCGCTGCCGCGATCATCGCCCGGCGGATGATTACATCGCCATTCTCAATCAAATTGACGCCGGCCTGGCGCAGCGCGGTCTGCCGCACAAGGTGGTCTTCCTGGCTTATGTGGACATGCTCTGGCCGCCGGAGCGGGAACGCCTGGCCAACCCGGCGCGCTTTGTCTTCATGTTCGCCCCCATCAGCCGCACCTACCGCCAGGTCATGCGGCGGCCGGCGGAACTGCCGGCGGAACTACCGGCGCTGCCGCCCTTCGAGCGCAACCACCTGCAGTTTCCGAGCGACATCCCCAGTCTGCTGGCGTTTCTGCAGGGCTGGCAGGCTGCCTTCCAGGGGGACAGCTTCGATTTCGATTATCACTTCATCTTCAATGGGCTGTACCAACTCGATCCGGGCCTGCTCAAGCTGGCACGGGTGGTGTATGAGGATGTGCGTGAACTGAGGAAGCTGGGCTTGAACGGCATGGTAAGCTGCCAGTTGCAGCGCGTCTTCTTCCCCACCGGGCTGGGCATGTACAGCATGGCGCGCACGCTGTGGGATGAGACGCTCGATTTCGATTTCCTGGCGCAGGATTATTTCGCCAGCGCCTTCGGCAAGGACGGGGGGCGCGCCCAGGCTTACCTGGGCCGGCTGGGCGAGGCGCTCGACCTGGGCTGGCTGAAGCAGATGGGGCCGGCGGATGAGGTGAGCGCCGGCTGCCGCGCCGCGCTGCAGATCATCCGGCGCTTCCTGCCGGTCATCCGGCGCAATCTGCAAGCCCCTCACGCCTGTCACGCCCGCTCGTGGCAGTATTTGTACGTCCACGCGCAGACGACGCGCCGGCTGGCCAAGATTTTGCTGGCCAAGGCGCAGGGCCGTCCGCAGCAAGCGGGGCGGGACTGGGCAGCGCTAAAGCAGTTCGTCTGCGAGCATGAGGATGAGGTGCAGCCGGTGTTGGATGTGTGGGGATTCGTGGAGGCGTACGAGAAGTTGGTGAATGACCAACCGGCGCGCTGAGCTTGTCGAAGCGCAGCACAGATCATCCTTCGACAAGCTCAGAATGCCTGGATGACAGGCGCGCTGAGCTTGTCGAAGCGCACGTCCAGGCAATCCTTCGACAGACTCAGAATGCCTGGATGACAGGCGCGCTGAGCTTGTCGAAGCGCACGTCCAGGCAATCCTTCGACAAGCTCAGGATGCCTGGACGACAGGCGCTCTGAGCTTGTCGAAGCGGCGTTAAGCTCGCCGAAGCGCATCTACCCCGACATGAGCCACTCGCGCAGGGAGGTGATTTGATTGGTGCGCTCGGCGGCGGCGCGGGCTTGCGAATCGCCGCGCAGCAGCCGCCCCAGGCGAGCCCCATGCTCGCGCAGCAAATACCGCCACCGGACCGGGTAGTAGAGATAGATGCGCCAGGAGTTGGCCGGGGCGGGATATCTGAACGCCATGTACTCGCGCGAGGGGAAGAGCGTCGCCATCAAATGCGCCAGCTTGCCGGCCAGCCCTGGGGCCTGCAGCAGCCCATCCACCTTTTGGATGTGATTCATCCCTGCGCGCACAGCAAAAATCTGCTCACTCAGCAGATCCAGGTAGCACTCATCGAAATCGTCCGGGCGCAGGGCAGGAAGCTGCTCAACCGGCAGCGCCAACCAATCTTGCACCAGGCGCAGCAGCATATACAGCGGGCGCAGTATGCCCAACTGCCGGGCGCGCTGCCCAATGACCTGCCAATCCAGGTCTTGCCCCTGGCAGCGCAGCAGCTCGCCCAGGTCGCACAGGCTCTTGAGTTGAAATTCGTAGGTGTGCTTGACCGCATGCCAGCAGATGTAGAGCAGCAGGTCTTCGCGCGCCAGCGCCCAGGCGGGGGACTGCGCCAGCTTGACCGGATGCGCCCGCCGCCACAGTTCAGGCGTCTCCTCGCGCAGAGGCCCCTGCTGGGCGAGAACCCAATGCAGTTCCAGACGGAGGTTGGCTTCCGCTCTCCGGTAGCCAAAGTGATGGTTGGTCTCGCCGACGAAGCGCTGCACATCCTCGGAAACATAGCCCAACGCGATCAGCTCTTCATGGATGCCGGCCAAATCTTCCTCCTTCGCCAACAAGTCCACATCCACCATCGAACGCAGCCCCAGGTCAGGATAGACCATTTCCGCCAGATAGGCGCCTTTGAGAGGGATCACGCGCACCTCTTTTTGCTGCAAACGGCGCAAGAGCTTGCTCAAAGACTGGTACAGGATCAGGTTGCGCTGCCCGTTGAGGCGGTACTGCTGCTTCAACCGTCCGAGCAGTTCGGCGGGCAAGTTGAGGGGCAGAGAACGCAGGCGGTAATAGAACAGCGGGCCGACTTCATGGCGGCGCGCCAGAGCCGCCGCTTGCTGCCAGTCTTCGGCAGAGAGCGAGGCGAGGCGCTCGATCTTTGCGGCGTCATCCAGGTAGCTGAGCGAAACGAGCAAAGCATCAACGTGGGCCGCGGCGGCAGGTTGTTGATCCATACAAACTCCATTAAAAAATTACTGCGATTGGTAATGCTGCGCCTGGATGCGGTAGAGATGCGCATAGCGTCCGTCTTGGGCCAGCAGTTCGGCGTGCGTGCCGCGCTCAACGATGCGCCCCTCTTCCATCACATAGATGCGATCGGCCATTTGCACGGTAGAGAAGCGGTGGCTGATCAAGATGGCGCTGCGCCCATCGAGCAACTGGCGGAACTGGCGAAAGAGCGTCTCCTCAGAGAGCGGGTCGAGGGCGCTGGTGGGTTCATCCAAAATGATCAGGCGCGCCGGGCGCCAAAAGGCGCGCGCCAGGGCCACCTTCTGCCACTCGCCGCCGCTCAATTCCTGCCCCTTGTGGAACCAGTGGCCGAGCATGGTGTCATACTCCTGCGGCAGGCGGCGGATGACGGCGTCCGCCCCGGCGCGAGCGGCGGCGGCCGCCAGGCGCTCGCGGTCGAGCGGAGTGTTGATATCTCCCAACCAGATATTTTCCCAGGCGTTCAACGCATAACGGGCGTAATCCTGGAAGATGACGCTCAACTGCCGCCGCCACTGCAAGGGATCCAGTTGGCGCAGGTCAACGCCATCCACGCGGATCTCGCCGCGCGAGGGATCGTACAGGCGGCAGAGCAGCTTGACCAGGGTTGTCTTGCCCGAACCATTTTCCCCCACCAGGGCGATCACCTCGCCGGGGGCTATCGTCAGGTCAATATCGTGCAGCGTCTCCTGCTCGCGGCTGGAGTAGGTGAAACTCACCTGGCGGAAAGTGATGGCGCGCGGCATGGGCTGCGGCACGGGCTGCGGCTGCGGCGGGGCGGTGATGCGCGGGGCAAGGTCGAGAAAGTGATAGAAATTGGTCAGGAAGAGGTTGTCTTCATATAAACCAGCCAGGCTGCGCAGCACTGCCTGGAAGTAGTTCAAGCCATTTTGAAACGCCAGGTAATAGATCACCAGGTCGCCCAGCGAGACCGCCCCCTGCAAGGTCTGGCGAGCGATCCAGGCCAGCGAGCCAAACAAGGCGGCAATGGACACCGCCTGCGCCAACAGGTCGGTGAGGAGGCGGCGGCGCGAGAGGGCCAGGCGTCCCTCGCGGATCTCCTGCCGCAGGTCGCGATAGCGCGTGCGGAAAAGTTCGCCCAGTTCAAACAAGCGCAGTTCCTTAGCGTACAGGACATCGGTCAGCAGATTATGGTAGTAGAAGGAACGGCGGTCTTTTTCGGTCTTCTCTTGATCGTAACCGTAGCGGCGGCGCGAATACAGCAGGCGCGAGATGGCGCCGGGCAAGGCGGCGGCAAACAAGACCAGCGCCAGCAGACCGTTAAAGGTGAAGAGCAGCCCCAGGATGCCCAGGAGCGAGATGCTGTTCTGGCCGATCTGTACCAGGCCGTTGACGATGCTGGTCGGGCGGGAGGGGGCCTCGCGCTGGGCGCGGTGCAGCGTATCGTAGTAATGCGAGTCTTCGTAGTATTCCAGGTCTAAGGCGATCGATCGGGCATGTAAGATGTCCGCCACGGCGTCGGTGACCTGCAGCGACTGCGCCTCGGCGGCGTACTCGGCCAGCGAACGCGCCAGGGCGGAGAGCAGGGCGACGGCGGAAGCCAGCAAGACCCAGACGCTGACGCCGCCAAAAGCCGCCGCGGCGTCGGGAGCGCCCACGCCGGCGGTGACGGCGTCTATGATATGCTTCATCAGGTAGAGAGAAGCCAGCGGCAGAACGCCCTGGATGAAGACCAGGCCAATATTGACCAAAGTCCAGCGCGGGGCGGTCTGCCAGACGAGGGTTAAGGCGCGACCCAGGCGCAAGGCGGCGCGCAGCCGGGCGGCGAGCGAAACAGGGGATTTCACCCGCCTACCTGGTTTTGCGCCGCCTTATACGGCGCGCCATCGGCGTAAGACGGATCGTCGCGGAGGGCGGCGGCGCGGGCATAAGCAACCTGGCAAAAATACGGCGTTGCCCCATCCATCGCCCCCGTCTCCAGGTGGGCATGGGCGGCGCAGTGCAGGCACAGGTTGGACAGGGCGCATTTGCGGCAGGTTTGCAAAAATTCGGGGTTGTGCGAGCGCAGATCGCGCACGGTGGGGATGATCTCTTCCCACGCCTGGCGCAGGCTGACCTGGCGCAGGTTGACGGTGGTAGCCGGCGCCCACAGCGAGGAGCACAGGCGGAAGGTGCCATCGTAACCGATGTTGACGCTGCCATTGCCCGCCCCGCAGTGGAAGAGGTGATCGCAGCCAAAGTGGGTGAAGTCCTGGTTGATGAGCGTGTCGCAGCCTCTTTGCAGCGCGCCAAAGCGCGCCTCGTCGGCGCGTTCCAGGGCGACGATCTCTTGCGGCGTCAGGCGCTCCTCGCCGATCTCCGCGTTGCGGGCGGGGTCGCCGTCAAAGCGCAGATGAAGCTGCGGGTCAAAGCGGTAGAAATCCTTGGTGCGGGCACGGCCAAAAGCGGCGATGGCCTCCATATCCTCCAGGTTGGAGCGCAGCGCCATGGCTTTCAAGCGCACGCGCACCCCCGCCTCGAAAAGCAGGCCCAGCCCGCGCTCGAAGGCGGCAAAAGACCCCGCGCGGCGCGAGACGCGCTCGTAGGACTCGCGCGAAGCGCCGTAGATGGTGACCTCGATATCGCGCGGCGGGTATTTCTTGAAGAGGGCGATATGCTCGGCGCGCACCAGAGTGGCATTGGTGAAGACCGAGAGCAGCAAGCCCTTGCGCTTGAGCAGCAGGTAAATCTCTTCAAAATCATCCCGCAGCAGCGGCTCGCCGCCGGTGATCAGGCACCACATCGCGCCCAGTTCTATCGCCTGGTCGGCGATGCGGCCGATCTCAGCCGGGGTCAGTTCTTGGGCCTGGGCGGCCTTATCGCCGGCGGGCAGGTTGATGTAACAGTGCCGGCAGGCATTGTTGCAGCGGGCGGTTATTTCCAGGTCGAACGAGAAGAGCGAACGCTTGCTCTTCATCTTGTCCCACAAAGCAAAATTCTGAATTTCGATGGCGGAAATTTGACTCGTCATTTGCACCTCTTAAACAGAAAACGGTAAAGGGGATAAAGCCGCGCCACGCCAGGGATCAGCCAGTCGCAGCGGGAAAGGACGGCGATGGGCAGGCGCTCAGGCCCCAAGCCCAGGCGCATCGCCCGCCCACGCCGCTCGACGCGCGTCACACAGCCCAAAATGGCAGCGTGTGAAATAAGGCCATCCTGGCTGGGGGTGTTGTCGCCGCGGATCAAGTAGCCCGCCCCCTGGCGGGCGATGACGCGATGCACCGTCAGGCGGTCGGTGTACGGGTTGACAAAAGCAGCGACATCGCCCAGGCGCAGGCGGGCCGGCGGCGGCGACAGGGTGATCACATCGCCATCGCAGATGAAGGGCAACATACTCCATCCGCTGGCTTGAAAGCGAAAAGGGGCGCCGCGCGCCAGGACCGCCGCCATCAGCTCGGCAAAGACAGCGTTGGGAATCTTTTGCCCCGCCCCGTTAACCACCACGTAGTCGCTGCTCATACGCCGTTTACTGAACGACAACCATCTTGCGCTGCACCAGCTCGCTGACCAGGCCGTTCACATCGCGGGCGATGGCATCCACCGGCGCATCATATTCTTGCGCCAACTCATCGGCGATCTGCGCCAGCGTGCGCGCCCCATCCAGCTTGCCCCAAATGGCCTTGCCGGTCTCGTTGAGCGTGTACAGTTCATCTTCCATGTCGCCAATGCCAGACGCCAGGGGGACGATGATTAATTCGCCTTCAATTTCGCGCGCCACCACGTCTTCCGACGGGGCGCAAATGCTGTCCAGGGATAGGGTTTCGGTCATTGATTCTCCAAAATGGGGTCTATTGATTTCGTAACTACTCAAGAGAAGACCCTAAAGGTCTATTTTTTGGCACAAAGACCTTTAGGGTCTGGATTGGCGGAGGGAACTGAGTAGTTCCCTCTGCTCTTTTTTATTGGGCGCTTGTAAAAGCAGATGACGGGAAGTGCTCGCTGCACGAGGCGACGCTAGGAAGCGATGATCCCATCGCACAGGTTGCACATCGTACCTGAGCCATCGTCCGTTGCACAGGAAGGCCGGAACAACAAGAAGGCGGGCGGCGGGCGCTATAGGTGTCAGCCGGTCAGCTCGCCAGTGCAGGCATCCGGCTAAAGCCTCGACTCCATGGTTTGCTAAAGCGTCGACTCCACCGTGGCTAACAGTACCGCCTCTTTAGGAAGGATTGTCCGTATCGCAGCGGTAGCATAATATTCCCAAATTCAGTGTACAATTGTTATTGTTCGTCTGGGCCCGGCGGAAAGAGCAGTTTTACACGCTGTCAATACCGCCTCTTCCGGGTTGCTGCGCACAAGGATGATCAGTTCAGGGACGATCCAATTTTTCTTGTGGGTGGTTTGGTTCATGATATTTTTCCTTTTGAGATCTAGGTTAAAACTAAGTGAGCATTTTACTATGATCCGCGCCGGGTGACAAGCATCCGGGCGGGGCGCCCGGCATCAATGCCTGGGCTACAAAGCTGCGCGGCCACCTGGCTAAAGCCTCGACTCCACGGTTTGCAGCGACGCATCCGCCGCGGGTTGAATCTCGCCGGCGACGAAACGCGCCACGCGCCGGCGCGACTCCTCGCGCGGGACATCCCACGAGTATTCCTCCGCGCCGAGCAGGCCCAGGGCGCGCGCCTGGGCGTGGGCAACGGTGCACAGATATTCCACCGGCGTATCCAGCGTCCCATGCTCCTGCCAGGATTTGGCCGGGCACTGCTCGCACAGGCCCTTCAAGAAGCAAACCGCGCAGCGCCGCAGGTAATCGGGGTTGGTCGCTTTCAACTCGCTGAAGCGCGGGAAAAATTCTTCCAGCGCATAGCGCAAGCCGCCGCCCTTCGCCCCGTCCGCGGAGGGGGTTCTGTCCAGGGGATAGACCATCTCAGGATGGCGCAGGCCCATGCACATCTGGGCGTTGCCATAAGCATCCACACAGGCGCCGTGACCGGCGCCGCAGTTGAAGAGCTTTTCGCCGGGCGGGCCCATGAACTTGCCGGTGAACTGGCGCATGCCGCGCAAATACTGGGGGTTTTCCACCAGGCGGGCGACGGTTTCCTCGGCGCTCAGGCGCAGGCTTTGGATGAAGCGGTTTTTGGCCGGGTTGTCGCGCCGCGCCCGCAGGTCGAAGTTCATGGTGTAGCCGGGCTTTCTCTCCATGCGCGGCAGGCTGGCGGCAAAGGCTTCAAACTCTTCGATCTCATGGCGGTTGGGCGGCAGCACGCTCTGCTTGACGATGAAGGGGATATTATACTGGCGCAGCAGTCCCATGCCATGCCAAAATTCGGCAAACGCGCCGCGCGCCAGGGCCACCGCCTCGTAGGAGGCGGGGTGCATGCCGTAGACGGTGACCTCGACCAGCCGCCCGGGCGGGACGCGCCCCAAAAGCTGGGCGATTTCCTCGCTAATCAGGCGGGCGTTGGTGAAGAGGATGACGCGCATCCCCAGGCGGCGGGCGAAGAGGTAGAGTTCGCTGAAATCCGGGCGCAGCAGGGGTTCGCCGCCGGTGAAGCGCACGGTCATACAGCCCAATTCCACCGCCTGCTGCAAAATGTCTTTGACCAGATCGGCGCTCATCTCGCGCGCCCGCGCCGCGGCATCTTGCTCGGGCAGGTTGATCAGGCAGTGGATGCAGGCGTTGTTGCAGCGCTCGGTCAGTTCGATATCCAATTGGCCGAGCTGCGCCCCCAGGCGCTTCGGCAGCGTTTTACGTTTGACGACATAAGGAGAGGAATTATCAGCCATGTTTTATTCCAGGGAAAGGCCCATCACGACGCGCCGCCGGCCGGCCGCAGCCAGCTCGCCGGCCAACTGCGCTTCCAGGAGGGGATGCGTGTATTGGACAAAGCCGAGCTTTTCATACAAGCGGACGGCGCGCAGGTTGTGGGCGTAAACCACCAGGTCTAAGCGGGGCGCGCCTTCCTGGCGGGAGCGATCGATCACCGCCTGGCTCAAGCGTTCGCCGACCCCCAGGCCGCGCCAGCGCGAGGCGACGATCAGGCTGAAGAGCCAGTGGCCGCCGTAAAGCTCTGCAGACGGGCGGCGCACCAATTGGACAAAGCCAATCAACTGCCCGCCATATTCGGCCACCCATTCGGTGACCTGTGGGTTGGAGTGGCGCGGGGCAGACTGGCCGGCGGAGGGATCGGGACCGCCCAATAAGCGCTGCAGCGCCGGATAGTCGGCGGGAACAACTTCGCGCACCAGCAGGCCGGCCAGGCGGCCGCGCCCCAGAAGGCGGTAGAAGCGCAGGCTTTGTAAGCGGCGCAGCAGGGCGCCGGCGAATTTGCGAATCGCGGAGGACATCGTTCACTACACCATAAAAAAGAGCCTTAGAAGCTGCGCCGGAGGGGGCGCCCCCTCCGGCAAAAGTTCCATGGGATGGGCGCGCTAAGAAGTCACGATTCCATCGCACAGAGGGCATGACTCTGGGGTAAAAGTCGCGCAGGAACCGAGGCCGTTGTTAGGGCCGGCAGGGGCGAAATAGGTTTTGCACGCCACCAACACCGCTTCTTGCGGGTCGCTGCGCACCAGGACGAGCAGTTCGGGGACGATCCAATTTTTCTTTGCCATAGTATTTTCTCCATGTTCGAAATCGGTCTTTTGATTTTGCGCCGGCGGGCCAGGGCGCCCTGGCTGGCCGGGAGACAACTTGTTATGCGCTGGAACGGTTGCGGTACAGCGCCGGGTCAATCGCGGCGATCATCTTCTCAGCATCCAGCGGCAGGCCGAGGAAATGGCAGATGCGCGCCACCGGCGCGGCGGGGCTCTCCAGCAGATCGTTGTAGCTGAGGAATAAGCTGGGCAGGCGGCGCTGCTTGAGCAGCCAGGCCTCATAAATGACATATTCGGTCTTATAAGCCAGCAGCTTTTCCTGCTCGCTCAAGGGCGACTCCTTGTTCAACAGCTTGAAGTCGCCGCTCGAAGCGATCACATCGGCCACGCGCCGGCGCATGAAGATGATGCGGTAGTCGAATTCCGCCGGCAGGTACTTCAACTGATAGGCGATGACCTTGACGGCTTTGCCGCGCGCCTCGGCCACCCAATCGGTCGTCTGATCTTGGCTTCCCATTTTGAGCGCGGCTTCCAGTTCATAATAGCCGCGCGGGTTGCGCTCATCCGCCGGGCGGAAGGATTCGCTGTAAAGCGCCGGCAGCCCGCCGGCGTGCAGCATTTGCATCATCATGGAGGTGCCGGAGCGCGGGTAGCCGGAAACGACGGTGATAAAAGGAGAAGAGTCTTGCATTGGATTGATTTCAGTTTCAAATAAAGTCGCTCACAGGAAGGTTGAGAAGGTCAGAAAGAATTTTCTACTTTCTTTTCTTCCCGTCCTTCCCGATCTTCCTGTGAATTTCCTACCATCCGTCCTATCACAGTTGGCAAGGTCTCACAGGAAGGTCAGGAAGATCAAGAAGATTTCCTTCTTATTTCCCTTCC
>CAIQJJ010000397.1 GCA_903872065.1 uncultured Anaerolineales bacterium
AGGCATCCTGAGCTTGTCGAAGGATGGTCGAAGGACAGAGCGCTTCGACAAGCTCACGCTTCGACAAGCTCAGCGCGCCTGCGCGGTAGGCATCAAGCATCAGGCATCCTGAGCTTGTCGAAGGATGGCTAAAGGACAGAGCGCTTCGACAGGCTCACGCTTCGACAGGCTCACGCTTCGACAGGCTCAGCGCGCCTGAAGAAGCACTGCAAATGCGTTGGAGTCCAGGCTTTAGCCGGTGCGCCTCAATTCGGCTGAAGCCTCGCCTCCAGAAGCCACGGGACGGCGCGCCAACTGGAGGCGAGGCTTTTAGCCGATATGACTCGGTTCGGCTGAAGCCTCGCATCCAGATTTGAAATTGCTGAGATGCAACTGTGTGAAGCGTTATCTGTGATATAGTTAAAGGTTGGAGATTATTATGACGATTGAGAATACCAAACCATTAACCATAACTTCCGATCGCCATCGAGAGAAAAGCAACCTGATGGCCGTCAACGTTGGACTGGCGGCAAACATCTTGCTGGCCATTCTCAAGACCACGATCGGCATCATCGGCCACAGCCCGGCGCTGTTGGCCGACGGCATTAACTCGACCTCGGATGTGGCCTACGGGCTGGTCGTGGCGGTGTTCATGCGCCTCTCGCACAAGCCGGCCGACCGCGAACATCCTTTTGGACACAGGCAGTTCGAGTCGATCGCCGCGTTAACAATCGGGGCGTTCGTGATCACCACCGCCGTCAGCATCTTTTGGGATGCGATCAACAATGTCTTTGACCTGTTTGCCAACCCCAGCGGGGTCATCATCGCCAGTGCAGCCGCCTTTTGGGTGGCGTTGTTCACGGTCGTGTTGAAAATCGGCCTGTTCTTTTACACGCGGCGCATCGGCCGGCAGCAAAACAGCGTCGCGGTCACGGCATTGGCTTACGATCACCGCAACGATATTTTCGCCGCCAGCGCGGCGCTGGTCGGCATTGCATTGGGGCGCGCCGGCCTCCCCTGGGTCGATCCCCTGGCGGCAGCGGTGGTGGCAATGGTCATCCTGCGCACGGGCATCTTCATCTTGAGGGAATCAGCCTCCGATTTGATGGATACGATTCCCGGCGAAGAACTGGAACAGCAAATCGTCGCCACGCTGCAAGGGACGCCCGGCATCTTGAAATTGGAAGAGATGCGCGTTCACCGCTTCGGCCCTTACCTGACCATGAACCTGACGATCTGCGTGGATGGATCGCTCAGCGTCAAAGAAGGGGATCGGATCGCCAGCCTGGCCGAACAAAAACTGCGGCAGGAGATTGACTTTCTGCAGATCGTCCACATTCACTACCATCCGATCTAGCGCAGCAGCGCCGGGGTGCAGATTAATTTGACATTTGCCGGGGATGGATTAAGATAAGAACATACGCACATATATTCAGATGTTAACGAAAAGCGCGCCCATCTGACCTTCTGGCGAATGTCAAAGCGATGATCAACCTCATTTTGAAAAACCTCTTGCGGCGAAAAATACGCACCGCACTGCAAGCTCTGGGCATCTCGGCCCATCAGATCAACGACGTGAAGGCCATCCTCGCCCTGGCGGAGGCCGAGGACGCCAAAAATCTCAACGCATGAGGCGCTCCTGGATCACCGCCAGCGGCTCGACAGGAAAAGTGATGGTGCAGATTGTGCCGTTGGCGCGCTGGATTTGAAAGCTGCCGCCTATCTGGCGCGCCAGGGCCTGCACCAAAACCAGGCCCAGTGAGTCGCTCATATCAATATCGAAGTCCTCGGCAATGCCGACGCCATTGTCCGCCACCTGGAGCGCGGCCTCAGCCTCGCCTGTGCGCAGTGAAATCGCAATCACCCCCGCCTCTTGAAGCGGAAACGCATATTTGACGGCATTGGTGATCAGTTCGGTCAAGATCAACCCGATCGGGGCGGCGATTTTGGTGGGGACGACCACCGGATCATACGTCTGCTGGAGGCAAATATCCCCTGACAACTGGAAGGTCGCCGCCACCCTGGCGCAGTATTCATCCAAGCGGGTGGTGATCACGGCTTCGGCGGCATAAAGCAAGTCATACAATTCGGACATGGCGCGCACGCGCGAGGTAAGGTCGGCCAGGGCAACCTGAGCCTCCTCGCTTTGCGAGGTGGATTCCATCAGCCCGGCCAGGCTGACGATCAGGGCGAAACTGTTTTTGGCGCGATGCTGCAGTTCTCGCAGCAGAGCTTGTTTTTCGCGGTAAGCCTCTGCCAGGGCTTGCTCGGCCCGTTGGCGCTCGGTCACATCCCAAAAAATACCCTGGATGCCGCAGACCTTGCCATCCAGATCGCGGATAGGGACTTTCACAACCTCAACGAAACGCTTCTCGCCAGTGGCTGGCGAAAGATTTTCCTCAACCTGTGTCAGCATGGCGCCGCTTTGAACGATCTGCAAGTCATCACGACGGTACTTTTGCGCCAGGTCGGGAGGATAGATGTCATAGGCCGTCTTGCCAATCACTTCCTGGAGCGGCGTCTGCAGGTTTTTCTCCAGAGCCTGGTTGATAAACGTGAGATGTCCATCCAGATCAATCCGGTATAGATTCTGCGGCAGCGCATCTACCAGGGACTTGTACAGCGCCTGGCTCTCTTGCAGGGCTTTCTCGGCCTGCTTGCGCTCGGTAATGTCGCGCACGAAGCCAAAAATACGCCCGCCATGCGCCGGCTGGTATTGCAGGCTGGCTTCAATATCAAACAAGCTGCCATCCTTGCGGCGGTGACGGCTCTCAAAGCGGTCGTACCCCAGGGTCCTCACCCGCTGCTGGCGCGCGACGGTCTCAGCCGGCGTTTCCACCGCATCCAGATCATTAATATTCATCTGCAACAATTCGGCGCGGCTGAAGCCGCTCAAACGGCAGTAGGCCTCGTTGACTTCCAACAAATGACCTTGCATATCCACCAGCCAGAAGCCATCCATTGCCGTTTCGAGGATGGCGCGATAGCGCGTCTCACTCTCGCGCAGCGCCTCCTCCGTCTGCCGGTAACGGGTAATGTCGGTGGCGGTATAGATGGCGTTGACGGTCTTGCCATCCACCAGCACCGGCCGGACGCGCACATTATAAATATGCTGCACGCCGTAGGGCCCAGGCCCCAGTGACTCATATTCCCCCGCTTCGCCCCTGGCAAAGGCAGCCTCGAAAATGTGCGCCAGGACAGGGTACTGCGCCTCTGGCACCCAGCGATAAATACTGGTTCCGATCACCTGCTCACGGCTCAACCCCGGCGCCGGATGGTTAATAAAGGTGATCAACCCGGCGCTGTCTACCTGTAAAATCGTATCGGGCGTATTTTCAGTCACAGTCGCCAGGCGGGCCTCTTGCTCGCGCAGAGCATGTTCCTTGGCCTGCTCCTGGCGGCGCGCCTCAAACAAACGGTGCGCCAGGGTGATCGAACCAATCAACACCGCCTCGCCTGAATTCTTCACCACATAACCATACGAATTGACCTGCCCGGCCTGTTCTACCACCTCATGTTCGGTATATGAGGTGAGGAAGACGATGGGCAGGTCGCGCCTTTCCAGGATGCATCTGGCGGTCTGGATGCCATCCATCCCCTCCTTCAGACACACATCCATCAACACCAGATCTATCTCCGGTTCTTGTTCAATCAATCTGACCGCTTCCTCACCCGTAGCGACAGTGAGGATACGGCAGATATATTTCTGAAGCAGCTTTATTTCCGAAATCGCTACGATTGCATCATCTTCAACGAGCAAAATGCACTGAATACCGTTCTCGTTCATCGGGGATTCTCCTTCGAAGCGCAGAAATAGCCGGCCTCAAGGCCCTGGCGATAGTTTTATCCGCCGAGTATAAAACGTTTTTTAAAGTTAAGCAAGCGCGGGAAGGGGGAAATGGAGAGTGGGGAGTGGGGAGTGGAGAGTGGAGAGTGGGAAGTGGAGAGTGGGAAGTGGAGAGTGGAGAGTGGAGAGTGGGGAGTGGGAAGTGGAGAGTGGGAAGGAATTGCAGATCGGTTTAGAATGGGGTATAGTTAGGGGGTAAGCGAGTGGATGAGGCGCGTGGTGTAAGTGATTCTTGAAAGTGAGGCAGTGATGGAATGGTCGCAAATTATGGATAATCCCCTGTTGCAAAATATGCCATTTAAAGTGGAGCAAAACAAGTTCGGACAGATTTCTTTTTTCTGTTATCTTTAAGCGTATGGAACACAATAAAATCAACGCAGCCAAACTACCAAGAAGAAAGTTCAAGAGCGCAGCGCGGCGTCCTGCACGCTTCGCTAACAGCGAGGATATCAGCGGGCGGAAGCCAGCCGATGAGGCGCTGCAAAACCTTAAGCTGACCGAACGGTTCAATACCCTTTTCTTTAATCTCCCCCTGCAAGGCGTTATTTATCGCTTAATTCGCAACGCTCAGGGAGAAATCGTAGATTGGGAAATCAGCTACATCAACCCCCTCGGCGCGGCCAGCCTGGGCCAACCGGCCAGCGAGCTGATCGGAAAACGCACCCTGGAGTTGTTTGGCCGCGAGGTCATGGCGCCTTACCTGGAGAGGTCGCGCCAGGTTGCCGCGACAGGAGAAGCGCAGCAGTTCGAGACCCATTTCGAGAGCAATGGACAGGACTATCTATCGGCGGTTTTTCTGGTGGATGAGAACCATTACGCCAATGTCAGTATAGATGTTACCGCCCTCAAACAAGCCGAACGAGAACTGGAAATGCGCCATCGCGAACTGCTCTCGCTCTACCAGGTTTCCGAGGCAATGCGCAAGGCGCAATCTATTAATGAAGAAATCATTGCCGGGCTGGCGCGCTTTCCATCTGAAAACCCCAACCCGGTGCTGCGCCTGGATGGCAAGGGGGTCGTTTTATACGCCAACGCTGCCAGTGACCCTCTTTTGCATGAGTGGAACTGTGCGGTTGGCGAGCCAGCGCCCCTCTTCTGGCAAAAGCAGGTCGAGGAGGCGATGACGCAGCAAACCAACCAGGTGTGGGACGTTCCTTGCGGTGAGATAATCTATGCCATCTCCATGGTGTATGTACCTGAGGCCGGCTACGTCAACTTCTATGCCAGCGACGTTACACGCCGCAAACAGGCTGAAGCGCAAACCCTGCATCTCAACCGTTTGTACAACATGCTCAGCCAGATCAACCAGGCCATTGTCCATACCAGGCAGCAAGAGGGGCTGCTTCAACGCATCTGCCAGGTGGCGATTGAATACGGCCAATATCGCATGGCGTGGATCGGCCTGCTGGATGAAGTGAGCGAAGAGGGCGGCCGGCGACTCCGGCCGGCGGCTTTCGCCGGGGCAGAAGACGGTTTCCTGGCAGATGAACAAGGGGGGCGAGAACCCGCCGAGACCGCCTGGCGCGAGGCGCGCTGCGTCATCTACCAGGATATTGCCTCCAATGTAACTGCTCCGGCTGCATCGGCCGCTTTGCGGCGCGGCTACCGCTCGGCTGCGGCCGCGCCGCTTTACCAAAACGGACTTTTGATCGGAGTCTTCACCGTCTACCACGGCGAGGCGGGGACATTCGACAGCGATCACGCCAGGCTGATGA
>CAIQJJ010000398.1 GCA_903872065.1 uncultured Anaerolineales bacterium
CCCCCGCTCTCGTTAACACTCGCCGAGGTCTGACCCAGGTACACCAAAGTCGTAGCCCCCCCACCGCCGCCGCCGCCGCCCCCACCCCCGCTATCCGGCGGCGGCGTCCCTTCGATATTGATCCAGATCACCAAAGTGCGCGTGGTGGTCGAAGTGATCGGAAAGCGCTGCAGCCCCACCATGGGGACGATCGGCTCGAACCAGGCGGTCACTTGCACCGTGATCCGGTAGCCCAGGTCGGAATTCGGCAAAATCTGCTCGGCTGTGACCGAGCCGCACTGGCCCAGGACATGATTGTTATCGCCCGTATCGTACCAGATCGAGATGCCGCTGTCTTCAATCGGCACCAAAAAACTGTTACGTTTGGCGATCTCACGAATGCCGGCGCAATCCAAAAACTGGCGCACCGATACTGTGCCAGAGGTCTTGCCCGCGCCGGCCCCATACCGGGCAGCGTCGCTGCTGGAGCCGGAGATCAGGGTGTAAATGGCCATCAAACGGCCAAATTCGATCAGGCCAAAGACCAGCAGCAAAAACAAGGGCAAAATCAAAGCAAACTCGACCATGGCCTGCGCCCTTTGTTCACGCCAATGCTTTGCACTAAACAAGTGATTTTTTAAAAAATTTACTGCATTCATCGTTCACCATCCAATAAAACCTGCAAAGAAAAGGATAAAACAGGCTTTTCTAATACAACGTAAGAAGCCAGTAAATGTTACAAACGGCCAATCCATTAGGGAACTTTCGCCGGCGTTGGGGTTGATGACTTCTCCGCCGCCGGGGTCGAGGTGGGGCCGGGCGGCTCCAGAGTGCCGCTCAACGCCCGCGCGATCTCCACACTGAGGCTGGAGGTGGCCAGGGCCTGGCGAACATCGCTGCGCATTTCAGGCGTCGGAGCCAGGCCCGACAACACCGAGAGGCCGAGCGTCTGATTGGTCAGAGTGCGGTCAATCAAGCCAATCAGTTCTGTCGCTTTGCGCGGGTCTTTGTGGGCAATTTTATTCGCCAGTTGCAAGGCCGGCACAATTTGCCACTCGAAACGGCGCACAGCATCCTTTGCCCCATCCGTCTTTCCCTCCAAAACCAGTTGGCCAATTTCATCCAGGCGGCGCGCCGAAAACTCGATATACAGTTGGGCGTCGCCTTCGTCGGTCAGCGAAAGCGCCAGCAGCAGTTCCTCCATCGCTGGCTTGAGCGGATAAAGCACTTCGCCCGGCAGGGCGACCGCTGCGCCGAGCGCCACAGACCTTCCCGCGCTAAACGTAAAGAAAAGGGCCAACCCCAAGAGGATCGTTAACGTCACAGCGCTCAACTTATTTTGGAACAGCCAGGCCAATTCTTGCCGCCAACCGAAGGCCGGCCGCCGCCGCTCCGCCCCGATCTGCTCCACCAACCGCCGCCGCCCGGCGGCCAGGTAGCCGGGCCGCGCCTCCAGGCTCTCTGTGCGCGCCTGCATCCACAGAGCAGTTTCAAGCAGGGGGCGCAGTTCGGCATCCAGGCGCGGATAAGCCGCCAGCGCCGCCTCCACCGTTTCCTCCCCGCTCAACACACGCGCCAGGCAGAGATGCAAAACATCTTCAACCCGCAAATCTTCTTCTCGCGCCATCTTCATAGCACACCTTCACCTTCGATCAACTTCCGCAAGGCCGCTAATGCACGATGCTGCAGCACCCGCACTGCGCCGCCTGATTTCTCCATCACTTGGGCGGTCTCTTCTGGCGAGAGCTCGCCGATAAAACGCAGCGTCAGCACCAGGCGATACTCCTCGCGCAAACGTCCCAAATGGCGGCGTACTTCTTCTCGCTCCAGGTTTGCATGAACCACATCGGCCGGTTCTGCCGCATCCGCAACCGTCTCAATATCCGCCACAGTATCCGTCGCTGCGGTGCTGCTGCGCCGGTAAGCATCCACCAGTGCATTGCGCGCCACACGAAACAAAAAAGCGAGAAACGGCGCCCCCTGATACCGATACCTCGGCAGAGAGCGCCACGCCCGCAGAAACACCTCCCCCGTCAGGTCTTCTGCATCCATGCGATTGTTCAGGTGCGAATACAGGAATCGAAAAACTGCTTGAGCGTGACGCTCATAAAGCAACCCAAAGGCCTCAGCATCGCCATGCTGCGCCTTTTGCAGCAAATCAACATCGGTAAGTTCGTCAGACTGGAGCATCTTCGCTCATTTACATGAACGTTGCACAGAGAAAGTTGTTACATCAAATGACGCGGCGCAGGCGCGCGGCAATCCGATTATAATTGCATCTTAATGGATCAAGCCACCTATCTTTCGATTGGCGAGGAACTTCGCCGGCAGCGCGAGGCGCGCAAGTTGTCGCTCGAACAAGCCGCGGCGAAGATGCGTATGCGCCAGCGCTACCTGACGGCGCTAGAAACCGGGGATTGGAGTGTTTTCCCATCCACCACGCAAGCGCGCGGCTTCTTGCGCACTTACGCCGGCTATCTTGGGCTAGAAATCGCTGAATTGAGCGAACTGGCCGAGCCAGAATCTCCGGTCAGCGCCAACCCATCGCCAGAAGCGCCGCCGGCCAGTTTCCCTGAGAAAGCCACTTTTGCCGCGGTTGGGCAAAAACTGCGCACCCAACGCGAACTGCTAGGGCTTTCCGTTGAAGATGTCGAGCGCCATACCCGCCTGCGCGCCCACTATCTGGAGGCGCTCGAAGCCGGCGAGATGAATGCCCTGCCCTCGCCAGTGCAGGGGCGTGGGATGCTCAAGAATTACGCCATTTTTCTGGGATTGGACCCTGAGCCGCTCTTGCTGCGCTACGCCGATAGCCTGCAAGCTCGCCTGCTGGCGCGCAAACCACGGCTTGTCCCACGCCCCCCGCCGCGTCGCGGCGCGCCGCGGCGGCTGTTCGCCCTGGAAGTGACCGCCGGCGTGCTGCTGGTGATTGCCCTGCTGACATTTATGGTCTGGGGGGCGCTGCGCATCGCCGATCTCAGCGCACAGCCGCCTCAAGATGCTGCGGCCCCTTCCGTCGGCGAGGTGCTGGGCAGCGGCCCAACCCCCACCCCCCGCGCCACGCCAGTAGATAGCCCAACCCCCACCGCCGCCAGCGTCGAGGTCGCCGCGGCGGTCGAGGAGGCTGCCACCCCCACCGCCAACGCCACGTTGGAAAGCCTCAACAGCGCCGCGGTTCAAGTATATGTCATTGCCCAGCAGCGCGCCTGGATGCGCGTGACGGTGGACGGCAAAGTGCAATTCGAGGGCCGCGTTGCGCCGGGCGGCGCTTATCCCTACGCCGCCGATCAAAAAATCGAATTGATCACCGGCAACGGGGCCGCGCTGAAGGTATTGTACAACCGAACCGACCTGGGGGTATTGGGCAGCTTCGGCGAGGTGGTTGAACGCATTTTCACCGTCAGCGGGATTCAGACCCCCACCGCCACCGTCACCTTCACCCCCCTCCCGCCCACCGCCACCCCTCTCACCAGCGCCACCCCACCGGGGACGCCCACCCTCAGACCCTGAACAGGACCCCGCCATGAAACTAGCCACACTTTGTTATATCCGCCGCGACCAACATACCCTGATGCTGCACCGCGTGAAACGCCCGAATGACATGCACCAGGGAAAATGGAACGGCCTGGGGGGAAAGTTGGAGGCGGGCGAATCGCCAGAAGAGTGCGCCATCCGTGAAATCTACGAAGAAGCTGGTTTAATTGTCGAACAGCCCACCTTGAAAGGCATCCTCACTTTTCCCGCGTTTGACGACTTTGAAGACTGGTACTGCTTTGTCTATATCGTCACCCGCTTCAGCGGCGAACTGATCGATTCCTCGGAGGGACACCTGCGCTGGATTCCCGACGCGGAACTGCTCCAATTAAATCTGTGGGAGGGCGATCGCATCTTTCTGCCCTGGCTCGATCAGCCCGGCCTATTCTCGGCCAAATTCAGTTACCGCGCCGGCCGCCTGGTGGATTACAGTGTTGCATTCCATTAAAGACGGCAGGGCGTCTCCACGCGCTATGAATTTAGCAATCCCTCGTCAACCTGCAAAAGCAAAAATTAAAGCTGTTTGACAATTTGAAAATTAGCGCGAAAATAAGGTTACACTCCGATAAAAAGCAAAACCAGTGAAAACTGGCGACGCAAAGCCACAGGGTCTAAAGTGAGAGACCATTAAGCAGAGCGATTTCCGAATTAAGTGTTCTTTCGCCGGAAGCCTTTCCCCAAAACCGGCGCATGAAATAAGGTAAAGCAGCGGCAAGCTTACCAGAACAAAAGGAATAGCATTAACTCTCTTGCCAGGATCGCCGGGCTACCGAAAAAGGCAAAACCAACCAAAGTTGGCGGCGCAAAGTCTAAGGATCTAAAATCATTCCGCATATTGATGCAGATTATTAAGGAATGATCAGGACAGCCAGACAAGCCGAAAGGCAAAACCGGTGAAAACCGGCGACGCAAAACTATGGGCCTACAGGTTTCACAGCAAACATAACCATGGCTGCCAGGTTGCCGAAGAGTGGATTTCTCCCACGGGATTGGAAAACCAATCCCGTGTTTGTTTTAAAGAAGCGCGACTTCCCCTCCCCCGCTGCGTATATCAATATGTACAAGAAAAAACAGTCCGCCGCCGCGCGGCGCAGCCATTGTCAATCTCTTTTTTCACTGATGGAGTTAAGCTATTATGACCGAAAAGAAAACTTCCTGTTTGTTGTGGCCGTTTGTCGCCTTGTGGGACCTGATCGCCTGGATCGTCGGTTTGACCGGACGCCTGGTCGCCGTCATCCTGGGTTTGGTCCTCCTGTTGGTTGGAATCATCCTGACCGTTCTAATCGTCACCGCCCCCCTGGGCATCCCGATCGGGCTGTTCGGCATCCTGCTGATGGTACGCGGGTTGTGGTAGTCGAAAACAAAGCAGAGGGCTGTTGTAAAACGAGACCTTTAGGTTTTTTAAAACCTAAAGGTCTCGTTTTTTCTTTTAAGCGCAAGCGCCGCGCAAGCGCGGCTGAAATACCATTTGACAAAGAAAATTAAAAGAAGTATGATGACCCTTGTATAACCACTGCTGTAAGCAATTCCCCTACTGAGTAGTGTGGTCTGACCGAACAAATCCAGGACTGCCATGACAAATCTTGCACCAACCCCTGTAAGTCAACCTGTTTTGCTGCGCATGGAAGGCATCTACAAATCGTTCCCCGGAGTTCAAGCATTGAGCGATGCGAAGTTTGAACTCGATTACGGCGAGGTCAATGCCTTGGTGGGAGAAAACGGCGCCGGGAAATCTACTTTGATGAAAATTCTAGGCGGGATTTACCACAAAGACACCGGTCATATCTTTTTGGAAGGCAAAGAAGTTGAGATCAGCAACCCCCACATGGCGCAGCGCCTGGGGATCAGCATCATCCACCAGGAATTGAACCTGATGCCTCATTTGACGGTGGCGCAGAATATTTTCATCGGACGTGAGCCGCGCGCCAAAATCCCCTTTGTGGTGGATGACAAAACCACCAACCAGGAGGCTGAGCGCCTCTTTAAAATGCTCAACCTGCGCCTGGACCCCACGATCAAAGTGGCCGATTTGACCGTCGCCAAGCAGCAAATGGTGGAAATTGCCAAGGCGCTCTCGTTTAACGCCAAAATCCTGGTCATGGATGAACCCACCGCCGCCCTGACCGAGACCGAAATTGATGAACTGTTCAGCATCATCCGGCAGCTGCGCCAGAAAGGCGTGGGAGTGGTGCATATTTCGCACCGCCTGGAAGAGCTTAAACAAATCTCGGATCGCGTCACGGTAATGCGCGATGGCAAATACATTGACAGCCTTTTGACCAAAGACGCCCCCATTGATCAGATCATCAGCCTGATGGTCGGGCGCACCATTTACGAAACCTCGCCCGAACTGCCGGAAAAGCCCAACCAGGAGGTGGTGTTGGAGGTGCGCAATCTCAATCACGGGCGGGTGCTGCGCCAGGTCAACTTCAGCCTGAAAAAGGGCGAAATCCTGGGCTTTGCCGGGTTGGTGGGGGCCGGGCGCACCGAAGTGGCGCGCGCCATCTTTGGCGCTGACCCCTTCGACTCTGGCGAGGTGTATATCAAAGGCGAGAAAGTGCATATCGCTTCTCCAGGCGATGCAGTCGCCCACGGGATCGGCTACCTTTCTGAAGACCGCAAGCGCTATGGGCTGGCGCTGGGCATGGATGTGAAAGAAAATATCGCCATGGCCGCCATGAAAAAATTCCTCAACGCTTTCGGCTGGATGAACTTCAAAAAAGCCACCGTCCGCGGGCAAGAAATGGTTGAGGCCTTGAACATCAAAACGCCCAGCCTTGAGCAGCAAGTGAAGTTCCTTTCCGGCGGCAACCAGCAAAAAGTGGTCATCGGCAAGTGGCTGACCGCAGATACCGATATTCTGATCTTCGATGAACCCACGCGCGGGATTGATGTGGGCGCCAAGAGCGAAATTTACAAATTACTCAATGACCTGGCGCACCAGGGCAAATCCATTATCATGATCTCTTCAGAACTGCCCGAAATCCTGCGCATGAGCCATCGGGTAGTGGTCATGTGCGAAGGCCGCGTCACCGGCATCTTGAATGCCAGCGAAGCCACCCAAGAAAGTATTATGAAGTTTGCAACCATGCGCGAGTGATAGGAAGAATACACCATGAAAAATCAACCCAAAACTGCCCAGGGTCTGTTTCGTTCTGACGCGATGCAGCGCATCATGGCCTTCGGCGCCCTGATCGTCCTGTTCGTCGGTTTTTCTGTGGCTTCGCCGTATTTTCGCACTTTCGACAACTATGTCGGCATTTTGCTGGCAACCGCTGTGAACGGTGTGCTGGCGTTGGGCGTCACCTTCGTCATTGTCACCGGCGGAATTGACCTCTCGGTGGGGACGGTGCTGACCTTCTCAGCGGTCATGACTGGCGTTTTTATCACCAATATGAAGTTCCCCGTGGGGATTGGCATTCTGATCGGCATCCTGGCCGGCGGCCTGGCCGGGCTGGTCAATGGCCTTCTCATCTCGCGCATGAAGATCCCGCCCTTTATCGCCACGCTGGGCATGTTATATGCCACCAAGGGCCTCTCATTGGTCACTTCTGAACTGAAGCCGATCTATTTCAATGACACCCCCATCTTTCGTGAAATGGCCATGGGATCGGTAATCGGCGCCATCATCCCCGGCCTGGATATCCCCAACGCGGTCTTCATCTTGTTCGGCGCGGCGATCATCGCCAACCTCATTTTAACGCGCACCATCCTGGGGCGCTACACTTTTGCCCTGGGCAGCAACGAGGAAGCCACCCGCCTCTCCGGCGTCAATGTCGCCGCCTGGAAAACCGCCGTCTACACCCTCTGCGGTCTGTTCAGCGGCCTGGGCGGCGTCTTAATGGCCTCCCGCTTGAATTCCGCCCAGCCGGCCCTGGGCGCAGGCTACGAATTGGATGCCATCGCGGCCGTCGTCATTGGCGGCACCTCGCTCAGCGGCGGCGAAGGCTCCATCCTTGGCACAATCATCGGGGCATTCATCATCAGCACCCTGACCAACGGGCTGCGCATCCTCTCCGTGCCGCAGGAATGGCAAATGGTTGTCACCGGCGGGATTGTGATCCTGGCCGTCTTCTTGGATATTCTACGCCGCCGGCGTTAAATGGGAAGCCGACCGATCGCAAACAGCCGTTCAATTTTGAAGTTTTTCCAGTTGTACAAGGAGGATGTGCAGCCAGAATCATGTCAATCCGGTTTTTCCCCAATCCTATCCAAAATCTAACTGTTTACAAGAGGAGTATTTATGAACACCAAGAAACTGATCATGACCGCATTGAGCCTGATTGTGATGGTCTCTATGCTGGCCGGCTGCGGCGGCGGCGCGAAAAGCTCGTCGTCGGGCAAAGTCTACATTCCCGTCATTTCCAAGGGCTTCCAGCACCAATTCTGGCAAGCCGTCAAGCAAGGCGCCGAGCAGGCCGCCAAAGAACTGAATGTCGAGATCACCTTCGAAGGGCCTGAATCTGAGGCGATGGTAGACAAGCAGGTCGAAATGTTCCAGACCGCGCTGGATAAGAAACCCGCCGCCATTTGTCTCGCCGCCGTCGACTCCAAAGCCTTCCAGCCCCTGCTCGAAAAAGCCAAAGCCGCCAAGATCCCCGTCGTCGGCTTTGACTCCGGCGTAGACAGCGATATCCCCGTCACCACCGCCTCCACCGATAACATCGCCGCCGCCGCCCTGGCCGCGGACAAGATGGTTGAATTGATCGGCGGCAAAGGCGAAGTCGCCGTTATCGCTCACGACCAGACCAGCCGCACCGGTATTGATCGTGTGGCCGGCTTCGTCGATCAGATCAAGAATAAATATCCCGATGTCACCGTTGTCGACGTCCAGTACGGCGGCGGCGACCAGCTCAAATCCACCGACCTGGCCAAAGCCATCATCCAGGCGCATCCCAACCTGAAAGGCTTCTTTGGCGCCAATGAAGGCTCGATCATCGGTGTGCTAAACGCCGTCAAAGAGCTCAAGATGGAAGGCAAGATCGTCGTGATCGGCTACGACTCCGGCCAGCAGCAGATGGACGCCATCCGCGCCGGCACCGAAGCGGGCGCCATCACCCAGAACCCGGTCGGCATCGGCTACAAATGCGTCGAAGCCGCCCTCAAAGCGTCCAAGGGCGAAACCCTGCCCAAGACGATTGATACCGGCTTCTACTGGTACGACAAAAACAACATTGACGACGCCAAGATCCAGGCCGTCCTGTATAAATAACTATTCTTTTTTTGTAGAGACGCCCCGCCGGGGCGTCTCTACATATTTAAAGCCAATCCAAGATGACCTTGCCCGAATTGCCCGAAGCCATCACCGCAAAGGCCTGTTCATATTCCAGGTAGGAAAACTTGTGTGTAATCACCGGGCTGATGTCCAGGCCAGTCTGGATCATAGACTGCATCAGGTACCAGGTCTCGTACATCTCACGCCCGTAAATGCCTTTGATGGTTAGCATATTGAAGATGACGGTATTCCAGTCAATCGCCAATTCTTTTTGCGGAATGCCGAGCAGGGCAATTTTCCCTCCGTGGCACATATTCGCCAGCATATCTTGAAACGCCGCGCCGCTGCCCGACATCTCCAGCCCCACATCAAACCCCTCTTTCATACCCAATTCCTTCTGCGCCTGCGCCAGAGTCTTTTCTTTGATATTGAGCGCCACCGTCGCGCCCATCTTCTTGGCCAGTTCCAGGCGATAAGGGTTGAGATCGGTCGTCACGATATAGCGCGCCCCGGCGTGCCTGGCAATCGCCGTCGCCATGATCCCAATCGGCCCGGCCCCGGTGATCAATACATCTTCGCCCAACACGTCGAAGGCCAGCGTGGTATGCGTGGCATTGCCAAAGGGATCGAAAATGCTCAAGATATCCAGCGGAATCTTGGGATCGGCATGCCAGACGTTCGTCACGGGAATACTCAGATATTCGGCAAAGGCGCCTGGCCGGTTGACTCCTACCCCGCGCGTGTCTTTGCACAAGTGGCGGCGGCCGGCCAGGCAGTTGCGACAGCGCCCACAAACGATATGCCCCTCGCCTGAGACAATATCGCCCACGGCAAAATCATGCACATTGCTGCCCATTGCAGCGACCTCACCCACAAATTCGTGGCCGGTCACCATTGGGACGGGAATGGTCTTCTGCGACCAGGCATCCCAATTCCAAATGTGGATATCTGTGCCACAGATGGCTGCCTTATGGATGCGGATCAACACATCGTTAATGCCGATTTCCGGCACTGGCGTTTCTTCCAGCCATAAGCCCGGTTTGGCGTATTTCTTAACCAACGCCTTCATCATTTGTGTCATATTCAACTCCTTTCACTTTTCACTGCACCCGGAACAAGCTTTAAATAATGAATCGACTCCTGCTCCCGTAGAGACGCCCCGGTGGGGCGTCTCCTGGCAGAGCAGAAGAGCTGCCCGCCTGAATCATATCACACTCCACCCTCACTGCGACGCAAAGGATGCCACAGCCCGGCGGGCAGGGCATGCCAATGACACCTTACAAGACCTGCAAGGTTAAGAAAAACCTGAAGGTCTTTTTTTGATAGCGGGTATAATACACCTTAACGTTCACTTATTTCCACAGCGGGTATGTAACCCAGGAGAAACCAACTTGATGACCAGCCCTCAAAATTCAATATTCATCGGCAGGAATCCGCTCAGATTGTCCGCCAAAGCCGCCGGCGGGGCGTATGTCACTCTGTTCGGCGAACCATTTTATAAAATTGAGAATTTCGATGCCATAGAGCCGTTTTTCATGAGCATCGTCAGCAGTTCGGATCATTGGCTCTTCATCGCCTCCAGTGGGGGCATTTCAGCCGGGCGGGGCAGCGCGGAGCAGGCCCTGTTTCCTTATTATACAGTTGATAAGTTGACCGAAAACCATGAAAACACGGGCAATAAGGCCATTTTGTTGATCCAGCGCGAAGGAGAGCAGGCGCACCGCAGCCTGTGGGAGCCGCTTTCCGAAAGGCAGCAAGGCGTTTACGACGTGCAGCGCAATCTCTATAAAAATATCGCTGGCACGACGGTTGTTTTCGAGGAGATCAATTTTGACCTGGGTCTGACTTACCGCTATGCCTGGCGCACCGGCGAGCAGTTTGGCTTCGTCAAAAGCGCCTGGTTGAGCAATACAGGGGCGACAGCCTGCCAGGTTGAAATATTAGACGGCATTCAAAATATCTTGCCCGCCAATGTTTCAACCGCCACCCAAAACACATTTAGCTGCCTGTTGGATGCTTACAAACGCAGTGAACTGCACGCCGAAACAGGCCTGGGCATCTTTGCCCTGAACTCGACCCTGACCGACCTGGCTGAACCGAGCGAGTCGCTGCTGGCGACGACCGTGGCGCAAATCGGGCTGGAGACGCCAGTTTCTTACCTGCTTTCTTCGATGCAGCTGGATCGTTTTCGCCAGGGACAGGGCGTTCACCAGGAGGGCGAGGCGCGTGGGCGGCGCGCCGCCTACTTTGTCCACACCACCCTCGACCTGGCCCCCGGAGCAGGGCGCGGCTGGCATCTCTACGCGGATGTCAACCAGGACAGCGCCGCCGTCCTGTGCAAGATCAACGATTTAGGCGGGGATAAGATCGCTTTGCTGCACGCGTTGGAAAATGACCTGGCCGCCAACACGCTGAACTTGAAAAAGATCGTCGCCCGCGCCGATGGTTTGCAGCTTTCACAAGACCAGTCCTGCACTGTTCATCATTTTGCCAATGTCATGTTCAACGTCATGCGCGGCGGCATCTTTACCGATCACTATTGGGTGGATACGCCAAACTTCATCGAGTTCATCGCCGCCCGCAACCGCGCCGTCTTGCAAAGCAATCCCGCTTTCTTCGCTGCCCTGCCGGCCAAAATTCATATTGCCGACCTGCAGGGGCGCGCCGCCGCCAGCGGCTGCACGGACCTGTTCCGCTTGAGTACAACGTATTTGCCTCTCAGCTTCAGCCGCCGGCATGGCGACCCCAGCCGCCCCTGGAATCGCTTCGCGATCAAGATCAAGAAGCCCGATGGCACGCTGCGCCTGGATTACGAAGGCAACTGGCGCGACATCTTCCAAAACTGGGAGGCGCTCGCTGGTTCTTACCCTGAATTTATCGAGGGCATGATCTGCACCTTCCTCAACGCCGCCACTGTAGATGGCTACAACCCCTACCGCATCACCTACCAGGGGGTAGATTGGGAGGTCACTGAACCAGATAACCCGTGGGCAAACATTGGGTATTGGAGCGATCATCAGATCATTTACCTGGTGAAACTGATGGAGATCAGCGCCCGCCTGCACCCCGGCAAGTTGCAAAGCTTCCTGGCGCAGCCAATGTTCAGCTACGCCCATGTTCCCTACCACATTAAGCCCTACACCGATCTGATCCAAGACCCCTACAACACCATCATTTTTGATTGGGAACTGGAGCGTAAGATTGAAGAACGCCAGCGCAGCCTGGGTTCAGACGGCAAACTGGTGCATACCCCCGGCGGGCAAGTGCTGCACGCCTCGCTGACCGAAAAATTGCTCACTCTGCTGCTGGCCAAGCTGGCCAATTTTGTTCCGGAGGGCGGCATCTGGATGAATACCCAACGCCCCGAATGGAATGACGCCAACAACGCCCTGGTGGGCAAAGGGCTGTCGGTGGTCACGCTGGGCTACTTGCGCCGCTACATCACCTTCTGCAAGAGTCTGCTGCAGCGCGCCCTATCGGCGGAAAACGCCGCCGAGGTGCAGATCAGCGCCGAGGTGCAGCAGTTCTTTGCCCAAACAGCCGCCATTTTGCGCCGCTTCCAACCCCTGCTGCAGGGCCAGATTAACGATGAACAGCGCCGCGCCGCGCTGGACGCTCTTGGACAGGCCGGCAGCGATTATCGCTGGAACTTCTATCGCAACGGGCTGTCCGGCGCGCTGGCGATCATGTCGCTGGCAGAGATCATCGCCTTTCTCGACCTGGCGCAGCAGTATGTGGAACACTCGCTGAGCGCCAACCGGCGTCACGACGCGTTGTACCACGCCTACAACATTCTGCACCTCGGCGAAGGCCGCGCGACAGTTGGCCATCTCTACGAAATGCTCGAGGGACAGGTCTCGATCCTCTCTTCGGGATTGCTCTCCAGCGAGGAATCCTTGGCGCTTTTAGAAAGCCTGCGCCGCAGTTCACTCTACCAGGCCGATCAGCACAGCTACATCCTCTACCCCGATCGCTGCGTGCCTGGCTTCCTGGAAAAGAACTGCCTGGATCCACTTCAGGTCAAAGAGATCGAACTGTTCGCCCGCCTGGCCGCGGCAGGGGACAAATCGCTGGTCACAGTAGACTTGCAGGGCGTTTACCACTTCAACGGGACAATGCGCAACGCCCGCGACCTCCACAAAGCGCTGGCCGCGCTGCAAAGCAATCCGCAATACGCCGCGCTGGTCGCCGCCGAAAGCGAAAAAATCCTGCGCCTGTTTGAAGCCACCTTCAAACACAGCGAGTTTACCGGGCGCTCAGGCTCTTTCTTTGCTTATGAGGGCTTAGGCAGCATCTACTGGCACATGGTCTCCAAACTGCTGCTGGCTGCCCAAGAGGCCGCTCTCAACGCCGGCCAGGGAGTCTGCGCCGCGCCGCTGCGCGAACGCTACACCGATATCCGCAAGGGCCTGGGGTTCAACCGCTCCCCGGCCGCGTATGGCGCTTTCCCCGCCGATCCTTATTCACACACCCCCAAAGGGCAGGGCGCCAAGCAGCCCGGCATGACCGGCGCGGTGAAAGAGGAAATTTTAACCCGCCAGGCCGAACTGGGCTTTTCCATTGTAGATGGCCGCCTGGTCTTCGATCTCTCCCTTTTTGACGCCAGCGAACTGCTCATTGCCCCGGCGGTTTTTGCGTATTGGGATGTCGCCGAGGAGGCGCAGCAGCTTGAGGCGCCCGCCGGCGCGCTGGCCTACACCATCTGCCAGACGCCTGTCATCTTGCAGGCTGCAGATGCCATGCAACTGACGGTGCATTACGCCGATGGCAGCATGCGAACCAGCCCGGGCGCGGTCTTAGACGCCGCGGACAGCCAGCACATCTTCCAACGCGACGGTGTAGTGCATCACCTGATAGTATCCTTCTCGTTGGCTTAAAGCGATTTCCCCAATACTTTGTGAAAGATCCGCTCGCGTCTCGACGCGGGCGGAATCAATCTCTCACGCAGCCGCTGCACACGCTGGATCAAGCGCCAGGAACGTGAATTCAAAATATTCTGGAGCTCCTGGTTCGCTGCGTCCAATTGGGCCTGTAGAGCCTGCTGGGTCTGCTGCTGTATTTGCTGCTGCTGCCCCGCATCCGCCAGGACGGCGCGAAATTGTTCCAGTTGAACTTGCTGCGCCTGGATTTTCGTCGCCAAAACCTGCATCACTCTCAGTTCCCGCCCTTCGCGAGCATAAAGCTGATAAAACCACTCAGCCAGAGGGCTCAGCGCGGCGCTTGCCGGCGGGTCGTTGGCATACAAATCATAAACCAGGTCCGCAATCCCTCGACCATCTGCCGTCACGTCGTTGACCAGGCGGTAAATATCATTGCAGGATTGGCAGATCGAAAAATGGACGCCTTGCGCCGCCGCCTCGCGCTTCTTTTGCAGCACTGCCGCCAATGTCTCCTGCTCCAAATTTCCCAGGCGTGTCCCGCCGGCCAGGTCATGACAGCAAGCCAACACATCGCCATTCCAGGCAACAAACAACGTGTTGTGAAAAATATCGCAGCGCCCCGACTGCAAAGCAGGCAGTGGTGGGGTATTACAGATCAAATCCCCTTTCAAAAACCCCCCACGGTTGTGGCATTGAGAAAATGCGATTGCCTCAATGCCCATGTCATTAATATATTTTTTGATCTCCGCCAGGCGGCCTTGCACCTGGCGCGTGACACTGACATTTGCCGCCACCACCATCGAGCTGCCGCGGCTGGCTTCTACCGCCTGGCTGATATTCTTCATCGCCCGCTCAAAGTTCAAACCACCCATCATCAATTCATAAATGGCCTTGTCATCCCCATTGAACGAAATCGTCAAACGCGCCAAACCGGCCTCAATTAAACTCGCCACATTCCCGGCGGTTAAAGCAGAAGCATTCGTTGTCAAAGAGGCGCTGCCTTTCCCTTTGACATACGCGACAAAACGATAGATCAATGGGTTGAGCAGCGGCTCTCCCATGCCGGCATACTCGACGCTAAAATGAGAGGCGCGCGCCATCACCTGATCCAGCGCTGCCGTATAAGTTTCCCATGTCATTTTGCCATAAGGTCGCGAGATAGCATCATGCGGGCAGTGCAAACAAACAGTGTTGCAAATATTGGTGGGTTCAATTTCTACATGAAGATACTCAGACATACTTGCTCCAGCATCCTTCACGGCTGGTGTAAAATTTCGCTTCGGAAGCAAGCGAACCAGATCGCCAAGCGCCTGTGGTAGATCGAAGTATAACCTGGGATAGATCCCCTTACAAGAGACGGCAATTGGTTAAGATTTCTTGCTTCTAAACAGCTTGATTCGCTAAAGTATGGTAGGATTCGGGATAGAGGCGCTTTACCATTCCTTTTTCATTGTGATTGAGCTTTTTTCCCTTAATCATTCATCAACATGGTAAAAAACCTCCCTTACCAATCTTCATCCACCAATTCATCCCATCGCAACCCTGACTTCACATATCCTATTCATTAAGGAAGGCCATGTCTGATTCCAAAATCATCCTTTTGGTAGAAGACGAGGCGTTGGTAGCCATAGGAGAAAAACGGCTGTTGGAAAAAGAGGGCTACCAGGTGCGCCACGTCCCGGATGGCGAAAGCGCCATCCGCATCGTTTGCGCCGAAAATCAGCCCATTGATCTGATCTTGATGGACATCCACCTCAACCATGAGATGGATGGCGTCCAGACCGCGCAGCAGATCTTACCACGCCGCGATATCCCCATCATTTTCCTTTCCTCGATCGCTGACAAAGATTTTATCGCCAAAACTGAGCAGGTCACTTCTTATGGCTACGTGATCAAGAGTCACGGCGCGCCTGTTCTGCTGGCTGCGATCCAAATGGCGTTCAGGCTGCATGCCATGCACCGGCGTTTGCAAGAAAGTGAACATCGCTATCGCGCCTTGTTCGAAAACGCCGTCCTGGGCATCTTTCAATCCACCCTGGCCGGTCAGGTCGTTGCCGTCAACCCCACCTTTGCCAGGATGTTCGGCTACGAATCGCCAGCGGAAGTCTACGCCACGGTTCAAGATGTCGCCACGCTTTTCGCTGAACCGCAGCGCCGGGAGGAAATCATCCACCTGCGCGCCGAAAACCCGGAGTTGACCAGCTTTGAAAACTTGTACCGGCGCAAAGACGGCAGCGCCTTTTGGGGGCGCTTGAATGTCCGTTCCATTGATGATGCAGATGGGCAGCTATATGGTTTGGAAGGTTTCGTGGAGGACATTACCGAACGCAAAAGGATGGAAGCCTCACTGCGCGCCAGCGAAAACACCCTGCGCTCCTGGCTGGATGCTTTCCAAGAATCCGCCCTGCTGATCACGCCAGAAGGCGTGGTTTTGATGGCCAACGCAACCGTCGCCCAACGGATGCATACCACGGTTCCCGATCTGATTGGCAAGAGCATCTTCGATTACCTGCCGCCAGAAAGCGCTCGTACACGCCGGCGCTATATGGAATGGGTGCTTGAATCTGGACAGCCGGTGCGCTTTGAAGATGAGCGCTTCGGCCGGGTGATAGACAACCTGGTCTACCCGGTCTTTGAACAGGACGGAAGCATCCGGCAGCTCGCCATCCTGGCGACAGACATTACCGAGCGCAAGCAAATGGAAAATACGCTGCGCGCAAGTGAAGCCGTCTTGCGCCAAAACCAGGCCCGCAGCCGCGCCATGTTCCAGGCCATCCCCGACCTGATCTTCCGCATGGATCGCCAGGGGGTTTTCCTGGACTACAAAGCCGATATCAGAGACATCTACGCCCAATCTGAACCGACCTTGATCGGCAGGCGCAACCGCGACATCAGTCCGCCCGAATTCGCTGACCTGATTGACGAAAAAATCCACGCCGCGCTCAGCACAGCCACGCTGCAAACCTTCGAATTCCAACTGCCCATCCCTCACCGCGGCCAGCGCGACTACGAAGCCCGCATGGCGGCCAGCGGCCCCAACGAAGTGACCGCGATTGTACGCGATATCACCGATCGCAAAAAAGCTGAGAAGGCGCTGAAAGAAAGCCAGGCCAATCTGCTTGCCATCTTCAACGCCACCGAGGAATCGATCTTTCTGCTGTCAACCGACGAGACCATCCTGGCTCTCAATGAAGTCGGCGCGCAGCGCCTGGAACGGCGGCAGGAAGAATTAATCGGGCATAAGATTGCCGAATTTTTGTCCCCCGAATTGTACGCCCAGCGCCACCCCTTTGTCGAGCGCGTCATTGCTACCTGCCAGCCTGTCAGCCACGAAGACGAACGCTATGGACACTGGCTGGCCAATTATTTGTACCCCATCTTAGATGAGCAGGGACAGGTGATTCGCGTAGCCCTCTACAGCCGCGACATCACGCAGCGCAAACAGGTCGAGGCGGCGCTCAACGCCAGCGACGAACGTTTCCACGTCGTCGCCAATACCGCCGGCGATATGATTTTCACAATCACCCCGGAGGGCAAAGTTGGCTATGCCAATGAACTGGCGGCGCAAGCCTTCAACATGTCTCCCCAGGCGCTGATTGGGCGGGAATTGCGCGATCTATTCCCACCAGAGATATACCAACATCAATGGGCGCGGCTGCAAAAAGTCTTTACCACAGGCAAACCGCTCTCCGAAGAATACCTGACCCATTTTCCGGGCGGCGATGTCTGGCTGGAAACCTGGCTCGCCCCCATGTACGATAGCAATGGACGCGTGATCGCCGTCCTGGGCGACTCGCGCAATATCAGCGCGCGCAAACAGGCTGAGGAACACATCCAAAGGCTGCTGCACGAAAAAGAGCTCCTGCTCAGGGAAGTGCATCACCGCATCAAAAACAACATGAACACCGTCGCCAGTTTGCTCGACCTGCAAGCCAATATCCAGGCCGATCTTTCGGCCCAAACCGCGCTGCAAGACGCCTCTGGCCAGGTGCGCAGCATGATGGTGTTGTACGACAAGCTGTACCGCACGCAGGAGTTCGGCGCAGTCTCCTTGCAAGATTACATCCCATCCTTGCTGCACGAGATTGTCGCTCTTTTCCCCCACAAGGACGCGGTGCGCATCCAGACGCAGATCGATCCGATCCTGCTTTCACCGAAGATCATTTCGCCGCTTGGCATCATCTTAAACGAGCTGACGACCAATGCAATGAAATATGCTTTCCCTGCGCCGCGCCAGGGTGTCATCACCGTCGCCGCAGCGCAAAAAGATGGGCGGGTTTCTATTCTGTTTGAGGACGATGGGATCGGGCTGCCCGAGTTGTTTGCGGTCGAAGATTCGGCTGGCTTTGGCATGCAGTTGGTGGGCATGCTGGTCCAACAGATCGAAGGCTCGCTGACCGTGACAAAGGAAGCGGGAACCAGGTTTCTCCTGGAATTTGACCCGAACCTGTAGCGATCTTGAGCAGGCCCAGCCAGGCTGTAATTTCCGCCGCTGGCATTAACCAAAAGACCGGCGGCGGTCGCCCGTCGCCGGCCATCTATCATCGGTTGTACTCTTCTAGGGCTGGGCGCCGTGATTGCCACGCCCATTCCCACCGCCTTGTCCACCACCTTGCCCGCCGCCGCGACCATTGCCATTCGCTGCGCCGGCAATCGCCTGGTAGGCGTCCGCGCTTAGATACTGCGGCTGATAGGTCTCGCCAGTCTGGTTCTGCAAGTTCGTGGCGAAAGCCCGCAGGTGATTCTCCGAGGCGCGGCGCAGGCTGCTAAAAACCTGCTGAATGTCCGCGTTATCGCTCTGCGCCAGGCGAGTGTCGAGGTCAAGGATGTCAATCTCCTCAATCGCTGCGCCCACTTTCAAGGCATCGGCCAGAGAGACACTGCCCTGGGCAGCCAATTGGGTGTAGAGCGCCTGCAGATCAGGGTTGGTGAAAACCCCAGCCTGCGCAGAAGCAGGATCCGCCAGGGCGTAGCGGTCAAGCAGCGCTTTGACTGCATCCGTGTGAGTTTGCTCACTCTGGCTAATGTTCTGGAAACTGGCCAGGCCCCACTGCGCATACAAAGCGACATACACATCGTGGGCCAGCTTCTCTTCTTCACGCATATAGATCAGCGCCGCCGCTTCCTCTGCACTGACCCCATTCGGGTCGGCTGCCGGCAGGTAGGTCAACTCGCCAGCGTTTCCACCATCCAGCCCATTCCCGCCACCTACAGCGTTACCGCTGCCTACGGCGTTACCGCCGCCTACGGCGCTGCCGCCGCCTACGGCGCTGCCGCCGCCATTGCCATAGCCGCCGCCAGAGGCAGTCGCGCCGGAATTTTGACGCCCTGCCCCGCGCCCGCCCCCATAGCCATCCAATCCACTTGCACTATTATCCGCCGCGGTTTTCGCCAGCGTCCGATTGACCGCGCCAAAAATCAGCGCGCTTAGAGTCAAGACCAACAAACTACCGAGCAAAATTTTCTTAAACATGGTTTTCTTCCTTTCAACAATTGGTTTCAGAGTTGAGAATATTATTGAGCCGGCTGCGGAACGACACGCGCCGTCCCATTAAGCCGGAACATTTTCTTGGTGACATTGATCACCCAACGCCAGTGGATGGCAAAATGGATCACTGCCGCGCCAGTCAGCGCGACGCCCGCCCAGGTGTGAATCAAATCCCAGGTCGTGCGGCTGAAGAGAAACAACGGATCAGCCGCCCCGCGCCCGCCAGGGAAGAGCAGAAAATAGACGCCGCTCAACGCGGTCAGTAAGAAATTGAACGCCACCGCCAGATTCAAGATCAGGTTCCAACGTGCACTTTGGCTGACGCCAGCACTCTTGCCCGTGACTTCTTGCCACAATCGTCGCGCCATGTTGACCACCCAGCGCCAGTGAATGACCAAATGAATCAGCGCCGCGGCGATCATCGCCAGGCCGCCCCAGGTATGCAGATCGTCCCAGGTGTGGCGGTCGAACAAAATCGTCACGTTATACCAGGGGTTGCGCCCACCCTTAAAACCGCCATCCGGCAAGAAGAGAAAGTACACCCCCGATACTGCCGCAATCACCGCGCTGCTCAACAAAGCGGCGTCAACCAGCCAGTTATTCCGCGTTTGCGAGGAAACGCCCGTCTTCAAAGTTGTCCGAATATTGAACATATCAGCCTCCGTTTTGGATCGATTCCGCATCAGACCTTATCAATCATCCAGAGGAAACTCTTTGATCGACATCGCAGGTCTCAATTGCTTGATGTTCCTATTTTAGTAGGAGGCTGTGAAGAACTTTCTGACAAGCTGTGAAGATTTGGTGAAGGTTTCTCACAGTGAAGGTTTTTCACGATGGATCATGACGCGCCTTATCATTTTCGATAAGTAAACCTTATACCAAGAAATTACCTTTGTTACTGGAAGGATTCCATTGGCTTGCATATCATATCCACTGCCCATCGTCTAATTCTTTAGGAGAAGAAGAGCTCATGTTCAAACGGATCGTTCAATTATTCATCTTGTTCATCGCAAGCGTAATGCTGGCAGCCTGCAGCGCCGCGCCGGCCGCCCCGCCAACCGCAACTGCAGAAAGTATTCCCACCGAAGCGCCCACCATCGCCCCCACCACCGCGCCGAGCGCCACTCAGCCGCCCGCCACCGCCACAGTAACCACTGCGCCGCCCACCATCACCCTCGCCCCCAGTGAGACAGCTACTCTGGCCCCTACCCCAACCGAAGAACTGGTAGATGCCTGCGTCGCCTGCCACACGGACAAGGATCAGCTCATCGCTTCAGCCAAACCTGAAGAGGTCGCTGAAAGCGAGTCCAAGGGGGTTGGTTGAGGGGGCGATGTGGCTCCGTTGGAGCCTTGGGAAAGAGTTTTGGTCAATAATGAGAAATTCTCGCAAACTGTTCATGGTCAACAAACTTGTATCTCATGTCATGACGGCGTGCAAGCCCCCGATAAAGAGCAAGCGCATACCGGGCTGATTGCCAGTCCCAGCCTGGACGCGCAAACCGTTTGTGGTAGCTGCCACAATCCCATCGTATCTACCTATCAAACCAGCCTGCACAATACCCAGGCCGGCTACTGGACGGCGCTCAATACCCGCAGCGCGCCAGAAAATCACGAGGCCCTGAGCCAGGCCTTTGGCAATCACTGCGCCACCTGCCACACCACTTGCGGCGAGTGCCATGTCGCCCAGCCGGACAATGTCGGCGGCGGCTTGTTCAACGGCCACGTATTCGAGAAGACCCCGCCCATGACGCGCGCTTGCACCGCCTGCCACGGCAGCCGGGTGGGCAACGAATTTCTTGGCAAGAACGAAGAACTGCCCGGCGATGTCCACTTCCGCGAGCAGCGCATGAACTGTGTCAAATGCCATGCCGGCGCGGATCTGCACGCCAGCGGCGAACCAACCGAGGCGGATCAAAGCGCCCACCGCTACACTGGCGCAGAGACGCCCTCTTGTAAAGATTGCCACCCCGACCTGAAAGTGGAAAGCAACCCCATGCACGCCCAACACGGCGAACAGCTTCAATGCCAGGTCTGCCACTCCATCACCTACACCAGTTGTGATGGCTGCCACGTGGCAGTCAGCGAGAAGTCCGGCAAACCGTTCTTCGAGACGCAGGCCACCTACTTAAGCTTTGCCATTGGGCGCAACCCGATCAAGAGCGCCGAGCGGCCTTATGAGTATGTCCTGCTGCGGCATGTACCGGTCAGCGCCGCCAGTTTTGAATTTTACGGCGCGGATCTGCTGCCCAATTTCAATGCCCTCAGCACCTGGCAATATGCCACGCCGCATAATATTCAATTGAAGACGCCGCAGAACGCTTCCTGCGGGGCCTGCCACAATCACCCTGAATATTTCTTAACCGCTGAGAAAGTGGCTGCTGAAGAAGCAGAGGCCAATACCCTGGTCTTGATGTCTAAGCTTCCGCCGACAATGCCTTAAGTTCATCCCAATTTCAGTTTCAAGGAGAAAGAAAGTGTTTCGCAAAGTTCAACTCACCTTCGTCTGGCTGATAGTCATCAGCCTGCTGTTAGGCGCCTGCGCCCCTGCCGCGGCCCCCACAGCAACGCCCCTCCCCCCAACAGCAACCGCCGTGCCGGCGACAGCAACCGCTGTCCCTCCGACCGCGACCCCTGTCCCCCCCACTGACACCCCTGTCCCGCCCACCGATACTCCGGTTCCACCTACCGAAACGCCCATCCCGGCGCCCGATCTGGAAGCTTTGTTCACCACCGTCATCGCCAGTGTGCCAGCGGATAAAGGCTATGGCACAATCAAAGTCGCTGATCTGAACACCGCCCTGGCCGAAAAAGCCCCCTTCCTGCTGGACGTGCGCGAAGCCGCTGAGATCGAGAAAGATGGCTATATCGAAGGCGCCGTCAACATTCCCATCCGCGATCTGTTCAAAAACCTGGATAAGCTGCCCGCCGCCGATCAGGCGATCGTCGTCTACTGTGCTTCCGGCCACCGCGGCGGGATTGCCCTGGCAGCCCTGAAGCTGGTGGGATACAGCGATGTCCGCAGCCTGGGCGGCGGATTGGGCGCATGGAAGAAAGCTGGCCTGGCTGTGACGACCGGCAAAACGCCGGCCGCCCCTGAAGTTCTCACTGCTTCAGTTGCCGCCGATCCCGCCCTGGTCACTCTGGTAGATGAATTTTTGAGCGCCATGCCCGACAGCTTCTTCGCCATCAAGTCGGATGGCCTGAACGAAGCCCTGGCCAGCGGTTCAGCCCCCGTTTTGGTGGATGTCCGTTCGGCCGCCGAATGGGAAAAAGATGGATACCTGGAAGGCGCCATTAATCTGCCCCTGCCCGACCTGATGACCAACCTGGACAAACTCCCCAGCCAGGACACCCCGATCGTCATCTACTGCGGCTCCGGTCATCGCGGCGCGGTGGCTTTGACCGCCCTGCGCATGATGGGATGGAGCAATGTCAGCAACCTGGCCGGCGGCTTGACCGCCTGGAAAGCAGCCAAATTCCCGGTCGTCGGTTGGATTGATTGGACGACTACCTGGACTGATTTCTTGACCGGCCTGCCCGAAGGCTTCTACACGATTAAAGCTGCTGACCTGAATACCCTCCTGGCCGAAAAAGCGCCCTTCCTGCTGGATGTGCGCGAGGCTTCAGAGATCGAAAGCAAAGGCTTCATCGCTGGCGCAGTCAACATTCCGGTGCGCGACCTGCTCAAGAACCTGGACAAGCTGCCGGCGAAAGATCAAACTGTGATCATTTACTGCGGCTCTGGTCACCGCGGCGCCATGGCCATGGCGGCCCTACGCTTCCTGGGCTGGAGTGATGTCAGCAACCTGGCCGGTGGGTTGGGCGGCTGGGTCAAAGCCGAACTGCCCGTCGAGATGGGCGTCCCGGCGGCCCCTGTCGCCGGCGCGGCTCCCGAAGTGGACGCCACCATGCTGCGCGATCTGGATGCGTTCTTCGCCGCTCTGCCCGACAATTTCTACAGTGTCTCTGCGGCGGATCTGAATACCGAGCTGGCCTCAGGTACCGCTCCGGTGATCATTGATGTGCGCTCGGCGGAAGAATTCGCGACTGGCTATATCCAGGGCGCGACCAACCTGCCGATCACAGCTCTCCTGACCGACCTGACTTTGCTGCCGGCCAAGGATGCCAACATTGTCGCTCTGTGCCAGTCCGGTCACCGCGGCGCGTTGAGCATGATGGCGCTGCGCATGATGGGCTGGAGCAATGTGCGCAACCTGGGCGGCGGTATGAATGCCTGGGTGGCCGCCGAACTGCCAGTCGTGAAGTAAGCGCGACGACAAACATTTTTAGCACGCACGGGCTTATGGATGTTCCATAAGCCCGTGTTTGATTCATGAGGCATCCTCGCATCAGGCATCCTGAGCTTGTCGAAGGATGACCTGATGCCTGTCGAAGGACTGCCGGCAGGGGCGCTTCGACAAGCTCAGCGCGCCTACCGAAAGACATCAGGCACCCTGAGCTTGCCGAAGGATGACCTGATGCCTGTCGAAGGACTGCCGGCAGGGGCGCTTCGACAAGCTCAGCGCGCCTACCGAAAGACATCAGGCA
>CAIQJJ010000399.1 GCA_903872065.1 uncultured Anaerolineales bacterium
AACCACAGTGGCAGAAGCTATAAGTTTTCTCATTTTTCCTCCTCCCTTAGGCTTTAATAATATACCACAAGTTCTTGACTTGTCAAGTCCCTGGAGGTGTCTATGAGTCTTAAAGAAGATGTGGCCGCTATCAAGGCTCAGCTTGATGCCATGGACAAGCGTCAGGATAGGAGATATGCTGCACTTCGATGGCCTCAAACACCGCCTGCTCTCCCGCGGCGCTTAAAACCATCACTTTAACATAGCGGAACCCTGTAGGAGCAGTGGCAAAGCTTTCGCCGTCTTTTAGCTCAAAGATATCGGTCACCCGGCGTGCATAATGCTTAACTTCATTCAGCGATTCGCCAGTGCTGATGGCGATGATCGCTGGGCCGCCAGAGTGCAGGCGTATTTCCAGCCGGGCAAAAGTTTCACTGCCCACATCATAGATGATGTGCGGACAGCGGCTTTCGAAAAGCTCTAACCAGGTATTGTTGATCAGCGAATGCGCTTCGCGGGTGCGATACCATTCCAGGCGGGGACGTGTATTCTCCAGCTTTGGAACGCCTAACGGGAAGGGCTGCGGCGGTCGAATTTCAAGCCGTCCGTCTGGGCGCATCCCAATCGCCGCGCCCAGGGCTGGCGCGCCGTGCGCGATACTGGCGATGCGCGTTAAAGTTTCGGCCTGCATGGTTTGCCAACCGCTGCCCATGCGGCAGAAATCAACCGGGGCATTGCAAGGCATCCCCCAGGGCTCTGCCCAAACGCCGTCAAACCCCCATACATTTCGTTGGGGCGTCTCAGGTCTATCGGGTAAGACCATTTCCCAGGTTTCATCAGTTGCCAGGCGCTGCGGAATGCCAGACTCGGCCCAATCCAGGTTGGCCAGCAAAAAAGGCTGCTTCTGATCGCCGGCGCTGGTTTCAAACGACAAGCGGTGTTCACCCTTCGTCAGGTTGAGGGGATAGATGTGCATCGAGCGCCAGGAAGGCAGAGAGGATGATGGCGTTTTCAGCAGGACATCATCGAGCCAGGCGCGATAATCCCCGCTGCAAGCAACATAGAGCCTGGCGCTGGCAGATTCTCTAACCCGAAACGAACGGTGAAACCGGAGGCGCAGGTTGCGCGCCGCGGATGGTTCTAATTCATCCCAGGGCAGCCAGATGCGCCTGGGTAAGGTAAGTTGAGCCCATGACTTCATGGGCGTGAAGTATACCAGTGACAGGCCACTTTGTGCCCATTTTCTATTTCTTTGAATTCTGGATCGGCGCTGCGGCAGATGTCCATTACTTTCGGGCAGCGTGTGCAGAAACGACAGCCGTTCGGCGGATTGATCGGGCTGGGGACATCGCCTTCCAGAATGATCCGTTCGCGCCCCTCTTCCACTTCGGGGTCTGGGATCGGAATCGCCGACCACAGCGCCTGGGTGTAGGGGTGCAAAGGATTGCCGCAAATCTGATCCGTCTCGCCCTGTTCCACGATTTTTCCCAGGTACATGACTGCAATCCGGTCGCAGATATAGCGCACCATAGACAGGTCATGAGAGATAAATAGATAAGTCAAGCTGAGTTCTTTTTGCAGCCGCTTCAACAAGTTGACAATTTGGGATTGGATGGAGACATCCAGCGAAGAGATTGGTTCATCGCACACAATGAATTCGGGATTGACGCTCAATGCCCTGGCGATCCCGATCCGCTGGCGCTGCCCGCCGGAGAATTCGCTCGGAAACCTTCCCAAAAAGTAAGTCTCCAGGCCGACCATTTTGAGCAGTTGCGCAGCGCGTTCTTTGGCTTCCGTCCCGCGGTAAATTCCGTGGACACTCATCGGCTCGGTCAGGGTGCGTTCAATCATCTGGCGCGGATTCAAAGACGAATACGGATTTTGAAAGATGATTTGCATCTTGGTGCGCGAACGGCGCAGGGCATCGCCTGTGACGGCGGTTAACTCCTGGTTGCGAAATTTCACTGAGCCGGCGCTGGGCCGGATCAGTTGCAGGATGGTGCGCCCAAGGGTAGATTTGCCGCAGCCGCTTTCACCGACCAACCCGAGCGTCTCACCGGTGTAAATATCCAGCGAAACATCATCAACTGCTTTAACATCCCCGATATGGCGCTGAAAGAGGCCGCCCTTGACTGGAAAATATTTTTTCAGATTTCTGACTTCAACCAACTTTTCGCGTTCACTCATCTCAGCCTCGCTGACTACCGGCTGCCCGGCGGCTCTCAGATTTTGCCAGAACAGGATTTTGTTCGACCGTCTTTAGATTCCAACATGCGGCGGTGTGATCTTTGCCAACCTCGATCAGCCCCGGCTTTTCCCGCAGACATTGTTCGGTTTGATAGGCGCAGCGGGGAGCGAATGCGCACCCTGCCGGCAAGCGGATCATGTCTGGCGGGTTGCCGCCGATGTAGTGCAGCTCATCACTGCGGTTGATCGTCGCCCCTGGCACCGAGGCCAGCAGCCCGATGGTGTAGGGATGCTTGGGGCGGGCGTAGATCGGCTTGATCGGCCCGCTTTCCATGATGCTGCCTCCATACATGACAATGATCTTCTTGGTCAGGCGGGCGACAACCCCCAGATCGTGTGTGACCCAAATCACAGTCATCCCCATCTGCTTTTGCAGACGCTTGACCAGCTCAATGATTTGCGCCTGGATGGTGACATCCAGCGCGGTGGTCGGTTCATCGGCGATCAGCAGTTGCGGGTTGCACGAAATGCCCATCGCGATCATCACCCGCTGGCGCATGCCGCCGGAGAATTGGTGTGGGAAATCGTTGCAGCGCTCTGCCGCACGCGGGATGCCCACCTGCGTCAAGACTTCAACCGTGCGCTGGCGGGCTTGTTTGGAGGTAAGGCCCAGGTTGACGATGGTGGCTTCATCAATCTGATTGCCGATCGTCATCACCGGGTTGAGCGAGGTCATCGGGTCTTGAAAGATCATCGCAATTTGCTTGCCGCGGATGCCGCTCCATTGGTCGCGCTTCAGTTGCAGCAAGTCTTTGCCTTCATACAGGATCTTGCCCCCCATGATCTTGCCGGGCGGCGTGGGAATTAATCCTAGCATCGCCAGCAGGCTGACGCTTTTTCCTGAGCCGCTTTCTCCCACAATGCCGAGGGTGTCCCCTTTTTCCAGCGTATAGGAGATGCCATTGACCGCGCGCACTACGCCGTCTTTGGTATAAAATGCAACTTCTACCTGTTGAACATCGAGCAAGGGCGTCATAGTAAGCTCCTACACGTTAACATTGACAGCGACTGCCTGCCTCAACCCATCAGCCAGGCCCTGGAAAGCAAGCACCGACAAAATAATGAACGCAGATGGGAAGAAAAGCATGTGTGGCCAATAGGAAAAATAGCTGCCGCCCTCAGCCAGCATTTGCCCCCAGCTTGGGTTGGGGGGGCGAATGCCCATACCCAGGAAGCTCAACGAGGCTTCAGCAAAGACCGCCCCCGGAATGCCGGCGGCGAAGGCCCAGATGAGCAGGGGAGTGGCCTGCGGCAAAACGTGGAACAGGACAACCCGCCAGCCGGGAATCCCTAGCGCTTGCGCGGCTTCGATGTACTCTTGCTCGCGGATGGACATGGAAAGCCCACGCACCAACCGGCAGGAGCCGACCCAACTGGTGATGGATAGGGCGATGATGATGTTTTGCAGGCTGGGCGACAGCACCATTACCAGGTAAAGGACGATCAAATACCACGGCAAGGCCGAGAAAAGGTCAACCAGGCGTGTGACGACCCAATCTACGACCCCTCCCAGGTAACCGGCCATAATGCCCAAGGTGGTGCCGATGATGATGCCGAAGATTTGGGTGAAGAACCCCACGATCAGCATTGGGCGCGCCCCATAGACCATGCGGGTGAAAATGTCACGCCCCAAATAGTCGCTGCCAAAGAAATGCGCCGCAGAGGGCCCTTGCAGCGCGTCTTGGGGAAAGATTTGTTCCACCTTATATTTGGTGATATAGGGCGCGAAGATGGCGACCAAAAGGATCAGTGTGACATACACCATGCCGAACAAAGCCAGCTTGTTTCTGCGAAAGCGCCGCCAGGCGGCGGTCCAGAAACCCGCGTAGTGTCTTTCCTCGCTCAGACTCGTCGTCGCTGGGGTGGAGGGAGTTTGGGTGAGCGTTGTCATGATCGTTTCTCCGTCAGGCGCACACGTGGATCAATCACGCCGTATAAAATGTCGGTCAAGAGATAGGTCAGGGCGATCAAAATTGCCCAAAACATGGTAATGCCCAAAACCAGCGGATAATCGCGATTGGAACTGGATTGGACAAAATATTGCCCCAGGCCGGGCAGACCGAAGACCCTTTCAATGAAGATCGAGCCGGTCATCATGCCGGGGAACATTGGCAAGAAAGACGTAATCATGGGGATGAGCGCATTGCGCAAGACATGTTTGGCCATCACCATTCTTTCTTTGACCCCTTTGGCGTAAGCCGTGCGCACATAATCTGAGGTCATGGCTTCCAACAGGCATTGGCGCGTCCACAAAGCCACCCCGCCCGTATAGGGGATGCCATAGGCGATGACTGGCAAGACCCAGTTTCTGGGGCCTCCCCATCCGCCGGCCGGCAGCCAGTGCAGCTTGGCCGCCAGGAAATAAGCCAACAAAAAACCCAATACAAAACTTGGAATGGTGCCAACCACCACTGAGTACGAGACGATCACATTATCCAGGGTGGAGTTGGATCGCGCCGCGCCGATCATCCCCAGGATGACCCCGATGAAAATAGCCAGGCAGGCCGCCAGGCCGCCGATGGTGATGCTGTATGGCAGTTGTTTGAAAATAAGCTGGGTGACGGTTAATTCGGGAGCAGTGAAAGGCCGCCCGAAATCCAGGCGGATCGCATTCCAAAACCAGATGCCATATTGAACAAAGAACGGCTTATCCAGCCCATATTTTTCTTTAAAGGCTGCCACTTCTTTGTCCGACATAGGAATCTCAGCGTTTTTCATCCACGGCCCGCCCGGTACTGTTCTCGAAAGGGCAAAGGTTCCCAATGAGAGAAAAATGATCGTGACGGCTATGCCTAACAAACGACGGATGATATAACTGATCATTGCGCTACCTCCTGCGCCATTCGAGAAGGTAGGGGGCGCTGCTATTGCAGCAGCACCCCCTACCTTTACTGAACCAACGTTTCGCGCGCTTTTTCGCGTCCTTGCAGCCAGAGTTCGACTGCAGTCAAAGTTCGACTTTGGACTATCTGAGACTGTCGCGGCAGTCAGAGTTCGACCAGTACATGCCTTCCCAGGCATGGATACAGCCGACGCCGCCGCCGCCGAAGAACTGGTAGCCGTTCTTGTTCGGTTGGGTAGTGGGGCCGGTCAGGTTGCAGGGGAACAGGGAGATCGAGAATGGGCCGTACAGGAAGAACCAGGCCGCGCTTTCAGACAGCTCTTTCTCCGATTGCTTCATCAACTCCAGGCGCTTGACCAGGTCGAGCGTGCCATTGGCGGTGTTGTAAGCGTTCGTCCATTCGATATTGTCATACGGATGGCGTCCGCCCACGCTGCTGGCGCGGAAGACGTTCAGGAACGTCGCCGGGTCATAGTAGTCCATCGAATAGGAGACATAGTACAGCGCCGCGGTCTTATCCTTGAAGGCAGCTTGCGTGAAGGCCTGGAAGTCGGCGGGTTTCAGTTCCACGTCAATCCCCAGGTTTTCCTTCCAGCGGGCCTGGATTGCCTGCGCAAAGGTGCTTTGGAAGACGGAGGGCTGGCGCAGATAGAACTCAAACTTGGGGAAACCAGCCCCATCGGGGAAGCCGGCATTCGCCAACAGAGTCTTGGCGGCTTCCACATCGAACTTGTTGACATCCAGATCTTTCAAATCGGGGTTGAAGTTGGGGAAGCCGTTCGGCAGGATGCCATAAGCCGGGTAAGCCAGGCCGTTGAAGATCTGCCCGACCAACGCGTCCTTGTCAACCGCCTTGCACAAGGCCATGCGGACATCTTTGTTCAAGAAGGGGTTGTCCACTTCCTGCCCGTCCACCGTCTTCAACTTGGGCTGAACCAGGTTAAAGCCGAAGTAGTCGGTGTAGGTGGGGGGCTGGGGATGAGATTCGGAGCGCAGCACCGGATTGGCCTGCACCAGCATGGTTTCGGCGGGTGGGTTGCTGCCATCCAGTGCATACTGCTTGGCATCGCCAGCCATGTAGGCCGCCAGGCCGCCCGGCATGGGGCTTTCGATGATCTTCTCAAAGTAGACGACGCGATTGCCCGTGTACTTGGTGTTGGCTGACCATTCCGACTTGACGCCGCGTTCGAAGGTGGTCAAAATGAATGGCCCGCAGGAGATATACTTGGCCGGGTCGAGCGCCCAGTTGTTGGTCTCGCCCAGGCTGTTTCCATAAGCAGCCGGTGAGGCGACGCCAAACCAGGTGCCGATCGAGGGCAGGTAGGGGGTGGGGGCTTCGGTGTAGATGCGCAGCGTCTCATCGTCAATCGCCTCAATGCCCAGTTGATCGGGGGTCAGCTCTTTGGCGGCAACTTTTGAAGCGTTCTTGATGTCGAAATAGAACCAGGCGAAGTCATAGCTGTTGGCCAGAGAGCGCTGCAGCGTGAAGACCCAGTCGCTGGCCTTGACCGGATTGCCATCCGACCATGTCAGACCCTTGTGCAGTTTGAAATCCCAATACGAACCGTCCTCAGAAATCGTCCAGCTATCCGCGCCGTTGCCCACGGTTTCAAAATCAATGTTCAGGGTGGTCAGGGCCTCATAACCGCCGTTGTGTTCAAAGGTGCGGTTGTACAGCGATTCCATGATATGGCCATAGCCGCCGCCGACCCCGCCGATGCCAGTGCGCCAGACCTGCTCTTCGAGGGGCAGGGCGTCCGCTGGCAGCGCAATGCCGCGGGAGTTGACCGGCCCGGTGGGCGCAGCCGCCGTCACCTCGACCACTTTGGTCACCTCGACCTGGACTTCCACTTCCTGCGTTTCTTTGATCACCTGGGTCTCTTTGACGACTTCTTTCACTACTTGCGTCTCTTTCACCAACTGAGTCTCTTTGACAACCTCTTTGACGACCTGCGGGGAACAGGCTGCCAGCAAACCGCCCAGGGTGGAGATACCGGTTGCCAACAAAAACTCACGACGGGTTAATTTCTTTGCCATTTTCTTATCCTCTAAAATCAATTGTATGGTATGACAGTTTAATCTTTGCACTCTGTGTGCATCTATATGCCGTTTCGGGGTGCGGGATCATTCCCGCGCGGCGGTTGGGGTTGGGGATGGAATGAAAACTCTCTAGTTCGTTGCCTCCTGCTCTCCCTTCATAGGGATAAAATGGGTGATTTTTGCAGCGCTTCGCCGCACGACTGCCGGATGATCAGGCGCGTGGGCAGCAAGATATGCTCCAGGCCAGCGCCCGCCCCCACGCCCCTCACTTTATCAATCAAGAGATGGGCGGCCCGCGAGCCTATTTCGCGGAAGGGTTGTAAGATTGTGGTCAGGGGCGGGTCGCTGCGGCGGGCATAGTCATCGTCGTCAAAGCCTACCAGGGCCAGTTCCTCTGGAATGCGAATGCCTTCGGCTTTGGCTGCTTTGTGGATTAAATACGCGGTGATGTCATTGATCGCAAAAATGGCGGTGGGCAGCGGGCGGCGCTGCAGCAGCTTGCGAAACTGGGCGGTTTCGTGCGCTTCTTGCTCATCGGTGTACACGGGTGAAGCATACAGCGAAGGCGATTGGAACAGCCAGTTTGCCTCATAAGAGATTTGGTGTTTTTTGAGGGCGTGTTGGTAGCCGGCGAAGCGATCGTGAATTGTGGTGGTGCTTAATTCGGCCAGGGCGGCGAAACCGATAGAGCGGTGGCCCAACCCGACCAGGTATTCGACTGCCTGGAGCGCGGCGTTGAAATTATCAATCCCCACGAAGGCGCTCGGCAAAGCCGGGAACATCCGGTCAATCAACACAAACGGGAAATTTTCTTTGGCAAGCTGCCAGATGGCCTCGTCATACAAAATGTAATTGCGCGGAAAGATGATAAAGCCGGCGATATTTTGCGACCTCAGCCGTTGAAAGGTCTGTTTTTCTTCGTGATTGTCTTCGCCCAGGTAGCTGAAAACGACCGAAAATTCGCGCGCTTTGGCTGCCGTTTCCACCCCCTGCCAAACGTTCATAAACAGATCAATGCGTGTATCCGGCACCAGCAGAGCAATGATCCCCGTTTGCCGCTGTATATGACGCCAATCGCAGACAAAACTTCCCTTGCCGTGAATTTTTTTGACCAGCCCTTCCTGCACCAACAGATCAATTGCATGGCGCACGCTGCTGCGGCTGACCTGGTACTGCGACGCTAAATCGAACTCAGGCAGCAGTTGATCTCCTGGCTTCAACTTTCCATGCAAAATTTGGTTGCGGAGATGCTCCGCAACCAATTCATAAACGGATTTGGGATTTTGCTTATCCAGCGAGAAGTCGGGAGGCATTGATCACCGTCAGATCATCTATCACTGAACATTCGCCGCACTGCCGCGTGGTTGTATGCGGTTGTACGTATCACAGCGAACAGATTGTAGCAAATTCCCTTTCATTAATCAAGAGGGGAAACGCGCCAGCAGCCCTCTCACTTTTTCAGCCTCGCTCTCATCGCCCGACGCCTCGAAGCGGCGCAGGGCCGCCTGTGCGTAACTGCACCCGCGGGCAAAATCGTTCAGCAAGAACAGAGCGACCGCCAGGTGGAAGCCGGCTTGCGCCGCGCCCTTCTCGTCGCCGGCTTTGCGCTTGCAAGCGACGGCCTGATCATAGTGCGAGATGGCGGTCGGCAGCATCTGATCGGCTTGCAGATAGAGAAAGCCCAGCGACTCGTAGGTTTCACCCAGTTCAGCCCAGGCATCGTCCGGCAGCGTCTCCAGCACATCGAGATAGAGATTGAGCGCTTCGTTCAGGCGTTCGACCAGTTCATCCGCTGGGCGGTTTTCTTTGTGCGCCAGTTGATAGCGTTCCGTCGCCGCCTTGCCGCGCAGCAGCAGACAGCGCCCACGCTGGTGAACATCCGTCTCATCCAGCAGCCCCAGGCTGGTTTGAATCCACGTCTCGACCTGCTCCATATCCGGCGCGGCCGGAATTTGCAGGTGACTCTCGGCGATGGCATACGCCAGGCGGCTGGCGAGCGCCCTTTGCCCAACGAGCGTTGTTTGCCCAACGAGCGTTCTTTGCCCGACGAGCGCTCTTTGCTCGACGAGCGTTCTTTGCTCGCGTTCTTTGGCGTACGCAAACGCCTCTTGATAGAACTCAACCGCCTTCATCGTGTAGGCGCTGGCGCAGATATCGCCCAGCGTGGAGATCGCCGCAAGCCACTGCTCATCCGCCTCCGGTCGCAAAGGCGCGTACCAATCCACCAACCGCTGCTGCCAGGCGGAGGCCTCGCCGAGCCGCCCGCGCTGGCGGGCGTTTTCGGCGTGCAGGCTGAGATACTGCGGCCAATCCTTCTCGCGCCCGGCGCGCGGCTGCATGCCCTCCGCGGCGCGAAAATCTGGCTCAACCAGGTTCAACAGGCTGAGGAAGGCGGCATAGCGCCGGCTTTCGTTGAATACCAGGCGCAGCCCTTGCAGCAGGTCGAGCAGCGCCTCGGCCTCGCCCAGGCGGTGCGCCAGGATCAGCGCGCTGCGTAGATTGGCTTCTTCCGCTGCCAGCAGGCCGATGAGATTCACCTGCCCCTCCGCATATTGGCGGACTTGCTCGCGGCTGATCCGCTGCATGGCGCGCACGAAGGCGCGCCCCACTGCTTCATTGGCGAAGTTCTGTGGGAATAAGCGCCGCAGTTCTTTGCTGACCGCCGAATAGGGCAGGTAATACCGCCCGGCGATCCGTTCGAGCAGGCCATTCTCCTCCGCCCACGCCAAGACCCTCTTCCCCTCAGCCGCGCTGCCTTCCTTCGACAAGCTCAGGATGCCTTTAGGCGCGCTGAGCTTGTCGAAGCGCCCTCCCTCCTTCGGCAATCCTTCGACAAGCTCAGGATGCCTCAGGGCGTCAGGCTCGCTGCTTTCTCCAGGCGCGCTGAGCTTGTCGCAGCGCTCTTCCTCCTTCGGCAGTCCTTCGACAGGCTCAGGATGCCTCAGGCCATCAGGCGCGCTGATCTTGTCGCAGCGCTCTTCCTCCTTCGGCAGTCCTTCGACAAGCTCAGGATGCCT
>CAIQJJ010000400.1 GCA_903872065.1 uncultured Anaerolineales bacterium
GGATTATCCTTCTCCTTTTGCGCCATTGCCGGGTAAAAATCGGGCCGTAACAGCGAGGCCGCCAGGCTCTCGAATAACGAATTTCCGCCGGGGAGTACATAAATTGGCGGCACGCCGTTGATGGATGGTTTGATCCCTGCGCCGCCCGATGTGGAAAACGCCGGGACGCACACCAGGCCGTTTGCTGCGCAGGCCGGGCAAAAGGCCTGGGCGTCTTCTCCTCCGTGGCGGTAATGCGTGATGTTTGTGCCGGCCGGACATTCGGGGGTAAGATAGACCACAGGTTTTTTCCCTGGGCCGGGTTGGAGGGGCAAATCGGCGCTTTGCAAAAACGGCGCTTTGGCAGAAAACAGGTCAAACCGGCTGCTGTATTGCGCGCCGAAGCTTTCGATGGCTTGCGCCGAGAATTGCCCGGCTTGCCATATTTTTCGCAATTCAGAGTTGCTTTTGGGCGCGAGCGCGGCTTGCAAGATGGCAACGAGCAGCCGGTGAATGCTGACGACCGCAAGCGGTGAAGGGCTGTAGATAAACTTGACCTTTTGCGCTTGCAGCAGGGTTTGTTGAATGCCCCTGCTGCTCCAGCCGTCCATCTGGCAGTTCGAGTGTAATCCAGGGGGCGCTCCACAAATTGAAAGATGGTGTTGGTATTTCAGGCATGCGTTTCTCCTTTTTCTCTTCTGATCACTAATCCTAGTTTTGTTGAGAGACTCAACACAACTGCACCCTTCCCTGCTGGTAGGGTGGTCGCGCCGTCGGTTAACCACAACGGCGTACAATCTTTGAGTAAGGCCGAATCGGTGAAAATACGTGGTCGATCGATTTTCTTCAATGCCTCCACTGCCTGCCGGTTGCTGACGCGCAGGCTGTGCTGCAAAAGCTGTAGCTGCAAATCGCGCCCCACTGGATCGTTGAGACGGACGGTGACTTTTTGTCCCTGGCTTTCAAACCAGGCTTCTTCGCCGTTGCGCTCTAACGGAATAACGGTCAGGCTTTCTTCGCCCAGGCGGGTTTGGGCAATGATCCAGGCGGCGCTTGTTTCGCTTTCTTCAAAAGTGACCTGGGAGGCCGGGCCGCAAAAAGAGTCTTCGGGATTGGGTCCCGGCAGCAGCCGCGCGTTTGCTTTTTGCCGCGCGGTTTGCTCGCACTCTTGAAGTTTTTTCCAGGCCGGCAGGAGTGGGCTATCTGTTTCTGGTTCGAGGGGACTGTAAACAGTCTCTACCAGTGTGCGGTAGTCCGCCGGCAAATGGATTTCAGAACGGGTCTCCAGCAGTTCCCAGGTTTTTCGCAAGATAAATTCATCATAGATCAGGCTGTCTACGCCCAGGTTGAGATTTTGTTCAGCGTCTTGCTGAGTGTTGATGCGCAGGCGTGGTTTTGTATGCAGCGCGGGGCGCACGCGCTGGTGGCGGTGCAGCCGGCCGGCCCGTTGAAGCAGCAAATCAACCGGAGCCAGGTCGGTCGCCATAACGTCAAAATCTAAATCCAGGCTTTGCTCCAAGACCTGTGTCCCGATAACAATCCCCCGCGCCGGCCTTTCTGTGGTGGTTGGGCCATATTTTTGGGTGATCTGTCTCTCCAGCGCCTGGCGTTCCTCAAGTGGAAACCGCGCATGGATCAATGTGCGGTCAACATCGGTTGGGGCAGTGCGCTCGACCGCCTCAAACAGCATTTGCGCCCGCTCAACTGTGTTCGTAATCCAACAAGCGCACCCGCCTGCCTCGATTTGCTGCAACAACCAACTCGCTTTTTTATCCGGTTCATCGTCTGCCAGGTGTAGATTTTCAACGGACAATGTCCGTTCTGGCTGATAAGCTGCTGGCGTATCCGCATAGCTGCCTGCTTTCCCTGTAACCCATACCGAAGGGTAGCTATCTACCTGGACGCCGTCCATCGAGGCTCCATAAGCTTTGGCCAGGGCCGCTTTGCGGGTTGTGGGCAGGGTAGCTGACAGAATGATAACCGACGCGCCCAGGGCAGAAAGCCAGTTAAGCAAGCGTTCGATGATGGTGGTCATATAGGTGTCATAAGCATGAACTTCGTCCAAGATCACTACCTTACCAGCCAATCCAATTTGTCTTAAAGCAGTATGTTTGACGTTCAAGGCAGCCAATTCGACCTGATCAATTGTCCCGATGCCAAAGGGAGCAAGCAAAGCACGCTTCTTGGGGCCGAACCATTCTAAGGCTGCTGTTTCGTATTCTGACCCATTGGCCATAATATCTATTTGGAGATCGTCCTCATATAAAAAGGCCTGTCCGTGGATTAATTTTACTCTTGTTTTTAAAGCCAGGTTGTTCAATAGATAACGTTGTAGGCGGCCAAACATTTGATTGCTGGTGGCGGTGGTTGGCAGGGCATAGTAAAGCTCGTCGGTGCTGTTTGCCTGCGCCAGGCGGTGGGCGAGCGCCAGGGCCGCTTCAGTTTTTCCCTCGCCTGTTGGGGCTTCGATCACTGCCAGGCACGGGTTAGAGAGCAGATTGGCCGGGATGCGATCGATTGCTTCTTGCAGCGGGCGCATTGGTTGGCAGGTGGGAAAGAGCGCCGCAAAGGAATTGGGCGCTCGGCTTTGGCTAAGCTGAAAGAAGCCAGCGGTTTCCGCCGCGCCCCAGGCCCGCACCAGGCTGTCGGCGACATAAATTTCCGGGTCGGTTTCCGCTTGCAGTGGGAATTGTGCTTGATCAGACGCCAACCAGTCGCACAGGATGAGAAAGCCAGTCAAGGCCATGCCGGCTGCCGAAACGTTGGGCGGTTCGGGCCATTGTTCGGGGGCGCGGTATTGCAGATGTTCTTTGAGAAATTCTGCTCCCATTTTGCGCCAATCTCGCCATTCTTTTGGCTCGCTGCCCAATTTCATACGCGCCTCGCGCAATGCGCCCGGCGAGAGAAATTGTCCGTGATGACCGCCCAGCGCATCCCGCCACGCATCTCGGAAGGGAAAGGGGATGTTCGGGATTTCAAGCTCGTTGACAAAAAAAGCCTGGCTGATGATGGTATGGTAAGGATCGTTGTTCCAGCGCCGGCTGCCCATAGGAAAACCTTCCGCCGCCAGGCGGGTGCGTTGGCGTTCGTTTTGTTCTTGAAAGACGACAGAAATTTTGCCGATATCATGTAAAGCGATAAACCAGGGCATCCATTCAACGAGAGACAGTTCGTTGACGTTTAAGACGTTCGCCAAAACTTTGCGCCACCGAGGCGAAGCTCTCTCGCTCAACAAGGTTTGAGCGATATGCCCAGTGTCGAGCATGTGATAGAGCGCCGGATGAAATACATCGGCGCTGCGGTTGCCAAACTCTGTCTTGCCCCACAGACGAAGCAAGCGAGCCAGGGCAGGGTCTTGCTGTTTGCCTAAAGACAATTCATACCGTCGAGCCAGGCGTTTGACTTCATTCACCAATCTTTGCCTGAGTTCCTCCGGCTCCAACACCTCCACATCCGCCCCCCACCCGCGGATCCACGGCAGCATCTCCTGCACCTCGGCCACCTTCGCTGACCACAAACAGCCGCCATCCTCCAGCGGCGTGATCTCCTGCGTCGGATGCCAGATACTCTCCTGCAAACGCCGCGCCGCCACCCCCGGCGCAAAGCGCAGCAGCACCGTCACCGGCTCCGCCTCTTCCCCGTACCAGATACCCCAGGCGTATTGCAGCAGCGCCTGCTCATCGAACGTCTCCGGCAGCGTAAACATCTCATTGGTCAGCGCGGCGCTCTCCATCCGCTCCACCTTGAACGTCGCCAGGCTGCCATGCAC
>CAIQJJ010000401.1 GCA_903872065.1 uncultured Anaerolineales bacterium
GGGTCTGGGAAATGGTGCGGGATCCATTACTTGAAGATGTTCTGTTAGAACATATTGATCCTCAACAAGCCTGCAACCGATTGGTAGAAATGAGCAATCAGGCAGGTGGGGACGACAATATCAGTGTGGTTGTTGTGAATATTCAATAGAGGGGATCGACATGCCTCTTTCACCCGGGTCGTTAATTGCCAGACGTTATCGAGTCATGCGTTTGTTAGGTGAAGGTGGTTTCGGCGCGGTGTATCTGGCTGAAGACACACGTCTGGGAAATAAGTCGGTTGCAATTAAACAAAGCTTCGAAAACTCGAAAGAATTTCAAGAACAATTTCGTCTTGAAGCGCAATTACTGGCTAATTTACAACATATCAGTTTACCGCGCGTCACCGATCACTTTATCGAATCTGATGGGAGTCAGTTTTTAGTAATGGATTTTATTGAGGGGGAAGACCTGGATAAAAAAATCACCGCTATGGGGCGTCCTTTACCTGAGCGTGAGGCCGTCTCTATCATGTTGCAAGTTTGTGAAGCAGTCGCTTACCTGCATACTCGCCGCCCTCAGCCTGTGATACATCGCGACATCAAGCCCCCCAACATTAAAATTACGCACGATGGACACGCTGTACTGGTTGATTTTGGCATTGCCAAGCTGTATCATCCTTCCAAAAGTACGGTTAAAGTAGCCAAAGCAGTTACGCCCCATTTTTCATCTCCTGAGCAATATGTGGGCAAAACCGATATGCGTTCTGATGTCTATTCTTTAGGAGCGACTCTTTACTGCCTGGTATGCGCCAGTGTACCTCCTGACTCACTGGAAAGGTTGACGAAAGGTACGCCAGTACCTTTGCCCCACAAAAAAAATCCTTCGGTCAGCCTGGCCCTAGAACAAATCATTTTGCAAGCTATTGACATCAACCCCGAACGGCGGTTTGAGAATGCCAATCGAATGGCTATGGCGCTGCAAGGGTTTTTAACCGGCCAGACGCCCACTACAGGTAACAATGAGGTAGTGTGCCCCAAATGCGGCTGGCGCAACCGATCTGGGGCGCGCTTTTGCGCACGAGATGGGACGCCGTTGATCGTCCAGGCAACACCGTCCTCGCCGAGGGTTCAACCAGCAGAGAGGTTTGGCCCAGAAATTCTCTTTGAAGCAGCCAATGTCTACATGCGCAACGAAAGCTTCAATGAAGCGATTCCTCGTTATGAGCAGTGTTTACAGGTAGGCTTTACGGATCCGGCTGTGTATCATAATCTGGGATTAGGCTACCTGCTGATCGGGCGACCAGGTGAAGCAGCCGTGATTCTTGAAAAGGGTATTAATCATTATAGTCAGGATGCTGATATTTATTTTCAATTAGCACGCGCCTACTTGGCATTAAAAAATATTGAAAAAGCTATTGATTGCGCTTTGCGCGCCTGCCAACTCAATGCAGATGATATAACGAAGATCGATCTGCTGGGTGAATTGTTGTTAACAGATCAGCGTTTTACTGATGCCATCACGTTGTTTGAAGCCTATGTACAGAAAAAAAACAATGAGGCCTTTGGACATCTTTGGCTGGGGCGGGCTTATGGGATGAAGAATGATTTGAAGAAGGCGATCTCAGAGTTGCAACGTGCTGCTCAGATTGACC
>CAIQJJ010000402.1 GCA_903872065.1 uncultured Anaerolineales bacterium
GCTACCATCCCCACCCGAAAACCACCGTTGGGGAGGGGGCTTTGCTCAAATTGTGCTATACTTAAACGCGAATCGCGTTTCTTGGAACCTATTACGCCTGGTGGAATAATGGACGCTGAACTGATAGAAATTTTGACCAAATACCGCCTGGTCGTGGGCTACCTGGGTGAGAAAGAGCAGTTTGGGTGGTGGCAAAGCTCGTTTTTTACCCGCGGCAGCCAGGCGTTTCTTGCGCCGCTTTTTGCCAGGACCCAAATCCTGGCGCAGTGTAATGGGGTAACGCGCGCCGCGGCTCTGGCGCATGATGAGCGCATTGGCATAGGGCATGTGTATCACTTGTTCCGCTTGCCAGAGGAGATCGAGCAGGACATTGCGCGGTCTTTGCACGCCCCGACCCTGGCGCAAGCTGTACCACCTCTCGTCGCCAAACCGGAGGCGGCGCTGGATTATCTCCGCGCCTCCGCCGCCGGGCGTCCGACCAAGGCCGGCCCGATCCGGATTGCGAATGTCGAAGCGCTGCACGATCGCAAGGCCTGGCAGACGGCTGCCGGCGCATACCGCTTTGCTTTTGAGCAAGGGATTCTGGTTTACCCTTATTTTTCGGATGCGCTATGACCCCTGAAGTCTATACCACTCAGTTGCAGGCTGGCTTAGGGTTGATCGAAGAAACCCGCAAGTTGTTGGCCATCTGGTCGCCTGGCATGAGCGCGCCAGAATTGAACCGCGTTGCCCTGGAATCAGGGCAGTTCCCTAATATGACCTCGCGCAGATTGCATAATCTTGTTACAGAAGGTTTTAAACCCCGCTTTTTGTTAAATCACGGCGCGCCAGCCATCATGCTGCAAAAACTGGATGCGAAGCTGAGCCGCCGCGAATTTAACCAATTGTTATTCTTATACACCTGCCGCGCCAACCTGGTTCTCGCCGATTTTGTCTGCCAGGTCTATTGGGCGGCTTATCGCTCAGGGCGTGGGACGGTCGAGATCGAAGATGCGCGCCGCTTGATCGAACAGGCCAATCAAGCTGGCAAGACTTTCAAACCGTGGTCTGCAGAAACAGTCAAACGAGTATCGCGTTACTTGCCGGCCTGCTGCGCGGATTTCGGCTTGCTTGAAACCGGGGGGAAAAGCATTCGCAAGATTTTGCCCTTTCAGATTGAATCCACTGTCATGGGAATCCTGGCTTATGATCTGCACTGCTCAGGGTATGGCGATAACAGCATCTTGAGCCATTCCGACTGGATGCTCTTCGGCATGGCCCGCGGCGATGTGCTAAACGAATTTAAACGCCAGGCCTTAAAGGGCTGGTGGATTCTACAATCCGCGGGAGATGTGACCCGCATCGGGTGGCAGTATCAAACGATGGAGGAAATGATCCATGGCCTCGCTCAAGGATAATTTTGATGAATTGATGGAACGTGTGAGGGTTGGGCGCGAGCTGAGTCATGCCAGTTTTGAGCCGATCTATTATTTGATCTTCCCCCCGCGCGAAATCTTGGAGGTCAAACGCAGCCTGCCGGCCTGGACTGCGAAACTGCGCATGGATGGCTGGGATGTGCATCTATTTTCAATGGCGGCTGAAATCGAGGCCATTTTAAGCCGCGCGCCGCTGATGAAGATCTGGCTGGCGGCGGACGCCAAAGCGCCCTTAAATTGGGACAAGGCCAACCAATCCCTGGCCAACGCCATTACCAACGGCTCGTTGAAGGCCCGTTTCGAAGCGCAGTTAGAGCTGCTGCAAAATAAGAAAAACGCGATCTTGTTGGCGACCGACCTTGAAGCCCTGCATCCCTATACGCGCATCGGGGTCCTTGAAAGCCAGCTTTACGGCAAGTTTTTCGCGCCGACCGTCTTTTTGTATCCTGGCGAGCGCACCGGAAAGACGCGTTTGAAATTCTTGGGATTTTATCCCGAAGACGGCAATTACCGCTCAGTTCATGTGGGAGGTTGAGCGGGGAGGAAATTGAACCATGCAAATAAAAGTTTTGTTCGATGCAGCCAAAGACATTTACCGCGCCATCGAAAAAGTCATCACCTACAATGCTTCGCAAGAAGCCAGGTTAAAGGCGGAAATCACAGAATATATCGTCACTGAGAACATCGAGGAGCAGTTCGAGCGCCTGCTCTCCAAAATGCAGCTTGCAATGGAAGCCGGCGGCGAGAACGAGGTGGGCGTCTGGGTATCCGGTTTTTATGGATCGGGGAAATCCTCGTTCACCAAATACCTGGGGCTGGCGATGGATGAA
>CAIQJJ010000403.1 GCA_903872065.1 uncultured Anaerolineales bacterium
CGTCTATTTGTCCAACCCGGCGACTTACAAACCAGGTATCTTCTGAAACAAACCGGAGAAGAGGTTGATTTCTACCAATTCTACGAGGCGACGTTCAATCATGTACCCGACTGGAAGGATCGGTATGAGGGGTTGGCGATCTATGTTTTGTGCGAGACGCAGGAGGATATCCAACGCGCCCGACTATCCACGGAAAATAATTCTTCGTCGCGTATATTGGTTGGCATTCCTCGTCAACCAGTTCCATTGCATGACGCGATGATGAATGTGCGCGCTGCGCAGCATATTCGCGATACCACAGACCCGGATGCCATGACATTACAGGATCGCACCCGGTTAAACGATCTGCTAGGGGACGAGCGCACAGGAGATGGCTTTACCGGCGCGTTGATAAACTTGCGTCGGCGTTACCTGGAAGCAAAGGAATTAACCTGGCATGGTCAAAAAGGCGCAATTTTAATCTCTCTTTCCAAGAACGAATATGAGCCAGCAGATGAATTGTTTGGGCGTTTGTATGCTTCCCGCACGCGCCTGGCGCATGGTTTTCTCAATCAGATGCATGTCAGCCGCTTTGGCCCCGGCAAGGATGTGCCTTTAACCGATGCGATTGCGGCTTTGCTGCGCAGTCGGCGAGCAGTTGAAATTGATCACAGCGTCGGCGCGAACCGGGGCGAGATACGATATCTTAAGAACGTGCTGGCCGATACAGGAGCTTTGAAGCAGTTGGGTCCGGCCCAGGGTAGCCAGGCGCGCTATGAAGTGGAAACGAATCCTGAGAAGTACCGCGCGGCTTTGCCAGCTTTGGCAGCAATGATGGATGAATTGAAAGCTGTGGATCAGGGACAGCCCTTTAGTGTCCGCCGCTTCCTCCACCGCTTCATGGAACCTCCTTATGGTCTAGGCCCCATTGCGCTGGCTTTATTTTTCGCCTATGTAATACGCGCATTTGGGGATGAACTACGCCTGCAATTACAAGCCGGTTCAGTGGGATATGTCCCTTTGAGCGAGCCAGATTTGATCTTAGGCCTGGTGGATGGACAGAACCCCAATGCGATCTTGGAACGCCAGGTCATTGGCGCCGCTGCACATGCCTTAATGGATGACATTTGCAAAAGTTTTGCCGCAGACCCAGGTTCGGCAGGGGCAAACCACTCGATCAATGATGCATTTAGCGCTCTGGCTGAATGGTGGGGAAAGCGCTCGAACCTGGCGCGTTCGCTAGAAGTTTATCCTACAGGCAGCAGCGCTGCCCATCTGGTCGGCTTATTGAGAAATATCGAAGGCATTAATCCATATCGCATGATCCTGGAGAAATTGCAAACCGCTTTTGGTTATCCTGCCGATGCTGTGATCACCGAAACGAGCCGGGTGGATATTATTCAGAAACTGCTTGTAGATAAAGCGTTGATTGAAAATCGTCCTCAGGAAATAAAAGTACAACTTCTGAAGCGGCTTATGAGTCCTTTCCACCCTTCAAGCGATTACTACGGCGACTATCAACAAGCGGTAGAAACCTGGTATAAAAACCTGGGTAGTGAGCAACAAGATGAATATGCGACCTGGCACAGTCATGCATCTAAGGCCGTAATCCAAAGACTGAGAACCATTGTCAATATTGAAATCACATTTTTAGAGCAGTTACCCTCTGATGCCGGTTTTGGCTTGGGGGCTGTTGAAGACTGGCGGCGCGATCGCAGCGATGAATACATCCAAATGCTGGAAGCAGCATTGAAACGGATAGAAGATAATCGGGTAAAAGTACCGTTTCCAAAATGGAATGTGCGTGGGATCGGCGTCAGTAAACAAGAAAACGCGCGTAACTTTTTCCAGGTATCTTTCCGGCGATCTGTCGTGCTTGAAGTAGAGCCTCCCGATCTAGATCAGAAAGTGCTTCTCACAGATAGTAATGAGGACC
>CAIQJJ010000404.1 GCA_903872065.1 uncultured Anaerolineales bacterium
AGGGCGGCGGCCTGCTCATCGGGGATGCTCTTCGCCGCCGCGCCCAGCGCCTTGAAGCTTTTCTGGATCACGGTCAAGCCAAAAACATCCTTAATCCGCTGCAAACATTCATCTTCCCACCAATAGAAGCGCTTGAAAATGCTGGCCTGGAAGCCATCGCCGGGGTTATCCTGGAAGACAAGGAAACTGCCCTGGCGCAGGGCGCGTTTGACGCCCAGGGCGCGGCAGAGGAGGCGGGTTTGCTCCAGGTTATAAGGGGCCAGGGTGGGGACGCCGGCGCGGCGCAGGTAGTCGCGAATTTCCCAGTCCCACATTGAGACCGTGGCAAATTCGGAGGTGATGATCAATTGAGGCAGGGAGATGCGGCGGAAGTCTTCCAATTGGCGGTAGGCGTCGCCCAACATTTGAGGGTAGAGGACGGCTTCGGCCTCCGGCAGGGGCGCGCCGAGGGGCAGAGCGGGGAGAAATTCGGCTTCGCCGGCCAACAGTTCACGCAAGACCGCAAGCTGTTGGTCGAAATCGGCGTCTTTGCCGGGGAAGGAGAGGGGGAGGAGGCGAGGGAGCATGGGGAGTGGAGAGTGGGGAGTGGGAAGTGGGAAGTGGAGAGTGGGAAGTGGGGAGTTAAGAAGCGGGGGCGCGGACGGAGGCGGCGGCGGATTCGAGGCGGGCGAAGATTTCGGGGGTCAGGTCGAGGTGCAGCACCTGGGCGACGACCTGCGTCCAGCCGTGGACAAAGTAGAGCCAGCCATCTTCGACGCGCACGGCGCGCGACTGGCGCTGCGCCAGGGCCTGGTGCATGAAGTCCAATTCGCCGCGGTAGTTGAACTCCCAGGCGATGGCATGAAGGGGGAAGAGGCCGTCAGCAGTGATGGGCGAGCCGGGGGTGTCCTTGCCCATGCCGGTGGCATTGATGATGATGCTGTGGGCCGGCATCGAGGCCAGCAGGGCATCGTTACGCAGCGGGTCGGCGTTCTGGACGTATTCGATCTGGATGTCGGTGGTCAAATTTTCGACCATGGCGCGGGCGTTCTCCAGGCGCGCCGCCGAGCGATTGACCAGGACGAAACGCGGCGGGCGGTCTCCAACGGAGGGTTTGTTGATCAGGTGCAGCAAGGTAGCAATCGCCGAGCCGCCGGCCCCAAAGCACAGCACTTCCCCGCCAGTGCGGGCGAAATAGTCCGCGCCGATGATGGCGTCCAGGCTCAAGCCGGCGGTGATCGGGTCTTTGGCGTGGCCTTCGAGCCGTCCCTCCAACTTGGAGATGCTAGAAATCTCGTTGCAGCGCTGGGCGCAAGGGTCAAGGTAGTCGAAGAGATCGCGGGCGGCAGTCAGCAGGTCTATCTTGTGGGTGGTGACCAGGCCGCCGATCGAGAAGGGGTCGTTTTTGATTTGCAGCACGGCGGCGCGGTAGGCCTCGGCGGTATCGTGAATCTTCAAGTCCATCCCTTCGAGAACGATCTCCGGGCGGCCAAGCACTTGCATCCACAGCGGGAACACCTTCATGATGGAGGATTTGGCGGTGGTGACGCCAATGAAATAAAATGTGGGGACGGTTTTGGTGATCACAGGAAAAGAGGTGGTTTGGGAAGACATAGGGTTTTGCAAAATCAAGCCAGGTTTACTGGGGAATGCGGCGCAGCGCCGCGCAGCACCGCCAGGCAGTCGTCCAGCGCCATGCGGCCCATGGCGTTCATTGCGCCGTCGGTGTGCGAGGCGCAGTGCGGGGTGATCAGCACTTGCGGCAGGCGCAGCAAAGGATTGGCCGGGTCAGGCGGCTCCAGTGAGAAGACATCCAGCGCCGCGCCGGCCAGCCGCCCGGACTGGAGCGCCGCCGCCAGGGCGGATTCGTCCAGCAGTTCGCCGCGGGCGGTGTTGATCAAGAAGGCGCCGGGCTTCATCTGCTGCAAAAAGGCCGCATCCACCAGGCCGCGGGTGGCCGTTAGGAGAGGCAGATGCAGCGAGAGAAAATCAGCGTGGGCGACGACCTCCGCCTGCGAGGTCAATGCAACGCCCAGGGCGCGCGCCGCCGCCTCGTCGGGGTAAGGGTCATAGGCCAGCAGGGCGCAGTCAAAGCCGGCCAGCCGGCGGGCGACCTGCCGGCCTACCGCCCCAAAGCCCAGCAGCCCGACCGTTTTGCCGGCAACGGACAGCCCGGTCAGGCGCGGCCAGGCGCCGGCGTGCGTCGAGGCAGACGCTTCTGGGATGCGACGCGCCAGGGAAAGCAGCAGAGCGACGGTCAACTCAGCCACCGAGACCGCGTTGGCGGCCGGGGTGTTGGTGACGACGATCCCCATGCGCCGGGCGGCGGCCAGGGCCACATTGTCCACCCCCACGCCGTAGCGGGCAATGACCTTTAAGCGATCCGCCGCCTGCAAAGCGGCCTCGTCAATCTCGTCCAACCCGGCGATGTAGCCATCTATGCCGGGCAAAAGCCGCGCCAGTTCCGCCGAGCGCAGCGGCTTGCCGGTTGTATTGTAGATTACCTCGCCTACCGCCGCCTCAAGCTCGGTCTTTAACCGCCCATCCGTTTTTCCGTACGAGGTGGGGGTTACCAAAACCCGCCAACCCTTCGCGCCTGGTACTGTCATACCTTACTCCTCGTCAATGATTGGCAAATTATATTCTACTTTTCAAGTCTGTACAAACGATCACTGATTGTGCAAAGCTTTCATTATTGTCCACAGATTATCGCCGATTACACAGATTTTAAGCCAGGTTTGCAAAGATTAACCACGAATAACGCGAATTTTCACGAATAAGAAGAACAAGAAAAAAATTCGTGCAGATTAGTGATATTCGTGGTTTAACTGGCTTTGCTTCCAATCTACAAAATCTGGCTAACCTTTTTACAAATTGTGATACGCTTTCGATCACTGTGTGGGTATAATGCTACAGTTATGTTTCGACTCGGAGATGTAAAGCAATGGAAGCTGTTACCGTTTCGTCGCAATACCAGATTGTCATTCCACGTGAAGTGCGCGATCAGTTCGGGGTCAAACCCGGCGATAAGATTTTGTTCATTCCCTACAAAAACACCCTGCGGGCTGTGATCGTCCCGCCTATCCAGCAAGGGCGCGGCCTGTTCAAAGGCGTCCAGACCGAAAATCTGCGCGAAGAGCAAGACGAGGAACGCTGAAGTAGTCGAGCAAAAGCAGCCAGGCCCTCCCTCGCCGCCGATTACTTGTTCCAACGCGGGTTGTCAATGATCTCAATACCACTTTCCCCTTCAACCACTAGCTTCGCGAAGCCCTGCTTTTCAATTGTCCCATAGTCGTGGCCGGCGTTGCCGGGGTAGGCAAAGAACGTGACCAGGTCTTGCTGACGAGAGGTGCAAACTGAGCGGTGCGCCCAGGCCGGCGGAACGTACAGCACCCGCCCAGGGCAAAGCGGCTCGACCGAGGTCTCGCCCTGGGGATTTTCCATCACCATAAAGCCCTCCCCTTTCAGGCAATAGTAGATTTCGGCGGTCTCCAGCACCGCATGAAAATGCCCCTTGGTCATGAAGAATTCGCGCCCAACCTTGCCGGGATGGAGGATCGAGATGCCTGAGAGAAGCTCGCCGGGCAGGTGGGGGCGGCTGACCTCGTAGACCTCATAAAGCAGGGTATCCTCCCTGGCTAACATGGCGGCGTAGCTCTCCTGGTCGAAGAACTGCCCTTTGAGCGCCGACAGGCGGCGCTGAATATGATGGTCGTAATGGGACGGGATGAGATCAGGATAAGGCAGGGTGAACTGAAAAGGATAAGGGGTGTTCATGAAGACGTTCCTTCCAACAAACCTGGCTCAATGACGATCTTGAGCGATTTGCGGTCTTCGGCGGCGGCAAAAGCGGCCGGCGCCTGGCTGAGAGGAAACCGCTGGCTGACCAGGTCGCGCAGGTCAATCCGCCCGGCGTTGACCAGTTCGGCGGCGCGGCGGCAGTCGTTGGTGCTGCAAGCGGTCGTGCCGGTGACGATCAGTTCTTTGTAGTGGACGAGGTTGGAGTCGAATTGGATGAGAGGGCGGTCTTTGGGCAGGCCGCCGAAGAAATTGATGCGCCCGCCGATGGCGGCAAGCTGCAAGGCCTGCTCCTGCGCTTGATGCGACGGCGCGGCGACAATGATCGCGTCCGCCCCCAATCCGCCGCTCTCCTGCCGTACGATCGCCGGCAAGTCTTCGTGGAGGGGGTCCACGAGACGATCGGCGCCGGCGCGGGCCGCCAGGAGGCGGCGTTCGGCGAGAGGCTCGCTGATCACGACGCGCCGCGCCCCGCGCAGCCGCGCCAGTTTGGCGTGCATCAGGCCGATTGGGCCGGCCCCGATCACCAAGACAACCTCGCCGGGCTGGATGTGGAGGGCGTCTTGGCCGTGCAGCACACAAGCAAAAGGCTCGATCAGGGCGGCGGCGGCCAGGTCAACATCGGGGGCAAGGGGGATGATATTGCCCTGCTGCACCGCCGCGGCCGGCACGCGCATCCATTCGGCAAAGCCGCCGTCCAGCGTGATGCCCAGGGCGGCGTAGTCGGCGCAGCGATTGTTGTAGCCCGTCAAGCACTGGACGCAGCGGCCGCAGCCCATGTTGGGCGCGACAAAGACGACCTGGCCGGGTTGAAAACCTGGCGTCCCCTCGCCGCACTGCGCAATCTCTCCGACCACCTCGTGGCCCAGGATGCGCCGCGTTCCAGGGGAAAATTTGCGATGCCCGCCATGCCAGATGCGCAAATCGGTGCCGCAGACGCCGGCCGCGCGCACTTGCAGCAGCAGTTCGCCGGCTCCAATGGGGGGGAGGGGCGTCTGTTCCAGGCGTAAGTCTTCGGGGTTGCAGTACAATGCGGCCAGCATCAGGGTTTCCTTTCGACGAGATCGGGGTGTCCTTCGGCAGAGTTGGAGTGTCCTTCGACAAGCTCAGGATGCCTGGTTTCGACAGGCTCAGGGTGTCCTTCGACAGGCTCAGGATGCCTGGTTTCGACAGGCTCAGGGTATCCTTCGACAAGCTCAGGATGCCTGGTTTCGACAGGCTTGGGG
>CAIQJJ010000405.1 GCA_903872065.1 uncultured Anaerolineales bacterium
CTCGAAAAACGTGACATTGACTTCAGCGCTCGATTGCTGCGCTTGCGAGATACAAAATCCCAGGAAGATCAGAAACTCCCTATGCTTTCTTTCCTGGTTCAGCCGTTAGAACGCTATACAGTGCATCTGGCGGACTCGTTCTCGCCCCTGTTTGTCAATACACAAGGCGCGCAGTGGGAACGTCGGGATGTCACGGTAGCGATCTCGCGGTGGGGCGCTGAGTATGGCATCAAAAGTTTGACCCCCCGCAAGTTACGCGCTTCGCTTGGCGCCACTCTGTCTCACATGAAGGTCGAACCAGCCCTGGTCGCGGTGATCTTACGTCACAAAGACCCTGCCACCGCTCTACGGCACTATAACGAGCGTGATCTGGAAGATGCCCGCCAATGCCTGGAAGGTGTAGATCTGGGTTCTAACGTAAAAATGAAACAAGAATATATCCAGGAATATACGCGTATGTACGCATTAGCTGGAAGGGAAAATGAATAGCCCCGTTTCCCCTGCTCAGCCAATATCGCGCCGGACGAATCTGTTCGCAGTTAGTGTTCCCCGGTGTAATGTTAAGGTTCGCATGTTAATCCCGATTACGACGGGATTAGGGTTTACCCCAGGCCGGCCTATAAGCCGCATTCTGTCCGGCGGGGACGGGGCTGGACGAGCCAGCTCGCCGCCGCGTGGGTGATCATCTATCTAGGACGCAGGTTGCCCGGCGCCTCGTGCAGCCTACCCGGGACTGTCTCTCTTGCGAGGGTGGATGCGAGCCGCATCCTCGATCCGCTCGCCGGTGGTTGGTCGCCCAACTCCGGCGGGCGGTTCTTTGATCCCTGCTTGGCCTTGCTCCCAACGGGGGTTGCCTGGCCGCGGACATTGCTGCCCGCGCCGGTGGTCTCTTACGCCGCCTTTTCACCATCACCTGCCTGTCGCGCAAGGCGGCAGGCAAGGCTGTTTGTTTCTGTGGCCCGTTCCGGCAGTTTACACTGCCCCGGCTGTTCGCCGGCGCTGCGCTCTGTGGAGTGCAGACTTTCCTCTGATGAACCGTTTTCACGGTTGACCAGCGATCACCTGGCCGACCTGGGGTGGCTTGATGATACTCGCAGATCAAAAGATCGTCAACATGCTTGACCATCTACTCACCTCACGGTAGAATTGGGGCGCATCAAAATGCGGGCGTCGCCAAGTGGTAAGGCATCAGCCTTCCAAGCTGATATTCGCGGGTCCGAATCCCGTCGCCCGCTCTGGGGTAATATCCCTGGCCCGGTTGAGAATGGCGCGTTTCCAGCAAGGAGACGCGCGCTTGGCCCTCCGCCAGGGGTAGAGGATTGGACGCCAGGGGGCCCGTAGCTCAGCGGCAGAGCGCGCGGCTCATAACCGCTTGGTCGCTGGTTCGAACCCAGCCGGGCCCACACTTGCCTGATGCAGAATTGGTAAAGGCCGGGAAGTTTTTTGAAGAGGGGAGATGGCGGCGTTACCATTGATGGTTAATGCTGGGAATTACTGGCAGTGGTCGCCAGGGAGTATGAAGATCAACGCATTGTTTTCTGATCACTTGATTGCACGTAGTTCGCGGTTGTTGGCGCTGCCGCTGATTGTCTTTTTCGCTTTGCCGATTGCGATCTTGTTTTTGCGCGTCTCGCCAGCGCAGTTGGTCGCCAGCCTGGGCAAGGAGCAGGTTTACCAGGCGGTGGGCGTCAGTCTGAAGACGACGCTGATCAGCCTGGGGGTGATTTTGCTCTCCGGCACGCCGCTGGCGTATTGGATGGGCCGCTATGATTTTCGCTTTAAACGGCTGTTGGATACGCTGATTGATCTGCCGACGATCCTGCCGCCCTCGGTGGCGGGGGTGGCGCTGTTGATGACGTTTGGGCGGCGCGGTCTGCTCGGCGGCTGGCTCGAGGCGATTGGGGTGCAGATCTCTTTCACCCAGGCGGCGGTGGTGCTGGCGCAGGTTTTCATCGCGGCCCCGTTTTATGTGCGGGCGGCGGCCCTGGGCTTTGCCAATGTGGATCAGGAGATCGAGCAGGCGGCGCAGTTGGACGGCGCTAACCGCTGGCAGGTCTTTCGTTATGTGATTCTGCCGCTCTCACGCTATGCGCTGATCAGCGGCAGCATGATGAGTTGGGCGCGGGCGTTGGGCGAGTTCGGCGCGACGATGATCTTCGCCGGCAATTACATCGGGCGTACGCAAACGATGCCGACCGCCATCTACCTGGGTTTCGAGGTGGATTTGACCATCGCTCTGACGCTCTCGGTGATCCTGGTGACGATCTCTTTCTGTTCGATTTTGCTGATTAAGGTGCTGGCGGCTTCGCGTTCTACTTGAGGGAAGGCAGAAAGCAGAAAGCAGAAGGCAGAAGGCAGAGAAAAGACTCTGCGATCTCGGCGGTGCAAATTTCATCGTTTGAGGGTGTGGATGCTTTGAGCCGGTATCGTGAACTGACTGACTGCAAGAGGAGGATATTATGAACTTATTGCACAATCGCGCCGCGGCGGGCCAGGCTGCGACGGCGGAAGTGAGCCGGGCGGCTGCGCCGGATCGCCTGGAACGCCTGCGCCAGGCGGTGGACGAAATTCTGCCGCGGCAGCCTGATCCCGATCAGCGCCGCTGCGGTTATGTTCATTTATATGGGGTCTCAGCCGCCTGCGTGCTGCTGGCTTTGCGGCGCGGGCTGGAGGTTGAGTTGTGCGCCGCGGCCGGCATGCTGCACGACATCTGGAGCTACCAGGTGGGCCCTAATCCTGAACATGCCAGCCTGGGTCTGCCCGAAGCTGAACGCATCCTCACAATGGCCGGCTTTTCGCCGGCGGAGGTGGAGACGATCTGCGCCGCCATCCGCCGCCACAGCGATAAGGCCAGCGTGCATGGCGAATTGGACGAACTGCTCAAAGACGCCGATGTGCTGCAGCATTATCTCTACAACCCGGCGCTCCAACCGCCCTGGCGGCAGTATCCGCGCCTGGCGCAGGTCTTCGATGAGTTAGGGTTAAAGTAGCCCAATTTTAGCCCATTTGTGCTATAATTAACTATCGCTATCCCCTGGGCGCTTGCCGCAGGGGTGTTTTCATCTCAGGAAAAAGGCAGGCTTACCATGTCTCAAGACGAAATCATCATCCGCGGAGCTAAGGAACACAACCTTAAGAATATTGACCTCCGCCTGCCGCGCTACAAATTGATTGTATTGACCGGCGTTTCGGGCAGCGGCAAATCCTCGCTGGCCTTCGACACGCTGTACGCCGAAGGGCAGCGCCGCTATGTCGAGTCGCTTTCGGCATACGCGCGCCAGTTTATCGGCCAGATGGAAAAGCCCAAAGTGGACTACATCGGCGGCCTCAGCCCGGCGATCGCCATCGAACAAAAGGCGGTCAGCAAAAACCCGCGCTCCACCGTCGCCACCGTGACCGAAATTTACGATTACTTGCGGGTGCTGTTTGCCAATATCGGCATCCCCCACTGCCCGCAGTGCGGGCGCGATGTGCGGGCGCAGTCGGCGCAGGAGATTGTTTCGCAGGTCGCCGCTCTGCCGCCGGGGACGCGCTTCCAGGTGCTTTCGCCGCTGGCGCGCAATCGCAAAGGTACTTTTGCAGATGTCTTCACACAGGTGAAGAGCGAGGGCTTCTCGCGCGTGCGCGTCAACGGCGAGATCCGCTCGCTGGAGGAGAAGATCAGCCTCGACAAGCAAAAGAAGCACAATATCGAATTGGTGGTAGACCGCCTCTCCATTCCCGGCGCGCCGGAGGCGGGGGCCGGCGGCAAGGAAAGGGATGATTTCATCACCCGCCTGACCGATTCGGTGGAGACGGCGCTGCGCATGTCGGAGGGGCTGGTGAGCATCGCGGAGATCAGCCTCCCCGATGGGGTCTCGCCGGCGGGGGAGGGCGTCAAGACGGAGTGGCTGCTCTCGGACAAAAACGCCTGCCCGGATTGCAATGTCAGCTTCCCGGAACTGACCCCGGCCATGTTCAGCTTCAATTCGCCGATGGGCATGTGCCAGGAATGCAACGGCCTGGGGACGAAATTTGAGTTTGATCCCGAACGCTTTTATACGCCGGACAAAAGCATGAATGATGGCGGCTTTCGCCCATGGGGGCAGTTGAGCAAGAAAAAGGGCGGGGCGGTGCAGGTGGCGCAGCAAATTGTGAATACGCTTGGCGGCACGCTGGATACCCCCTGGCGCGATCTACCCGAAGCCACCCGCCAGGCGTTGATGTACGGCGGGGTGAA
>CAIQJJ010000406.1 GCA_903872065.1 uncultured Anaerolineales bacterium
AGTATCGTAGCGGTGCGACATGCGCACGACGCCCAGGATTTGCGCCTGCGCATCCCTGACCGGTATGAAGATATCCACCACATCGCCATGCAAGCGCTGGCTGTAATTGGTCTTGTTGACCGGCTGCCCATCGAGCGCCTCTGGCAAACCGGGGATGTCGATCGCAGCGCCAATCCGATCCCAATCCTGGGGATCGCTGGACGCCAATAGTTGGCCGCGAGTGTCAATCAGCATGACGCGTGCGGTGACATCCGGGCTGACCTGGGCGACCATCGCCTGGGCGTGTTGCGGATTGTCCCACAGGGCGGCATCTCCAGCGGCCATCTGCGCAAACAAAAGCGCTTCGCCGGCGAGTTCTTTCGACAGGCGCGGCAGCAAATATTGGCTTTCCAGCACGTAGATCAGGAGGCCGCCCCACAAAGGCGTCATGATCAACAAGGTCAGAATATGGGTGAAAATGAGTTGGTTGCGCAAAGAGCGAAACATTTACCAGGCCTCGGAAACCAACTGATAGCCCACGCCGCGCACCGAGATAATTCGTTGCGGCTGAGCGGGGTTGTTCTCGATCTTTTGGCGCAGCGAGCGCAGATGAACATAGACAACCTGCGGCTGGCCGACATACTCCGCCCCCCATATTTGCGTCATTAACTGGTCAATCGAAATGACCTGATCAGGTTTCGAGGCCAGCGTATAGAGCATCTCGAATTCGAACGGCGTTAGAGCGATGACTTCTTGCTGAATTTGTACCCGATGGGAGGCCGGGTTGATAGACAACCCGCCGATGTGCACCTCAGGTTTTACCGGCTGGACGAGGGGCGCCGCTGGCCCTCGGCGCAAAACCGTATGCACCCGGGCCAGCAGCACGTCAATATCGAAAGGTTTGGTAATGTAGTCTTCCGCCCCCAATTGCAGCCCCATCACCTGATCCATGCTGCGCCGGCGAGCAGTCAGAAAAATGATCGGCGTTTGATGGGTTGCTTTCAAGCGCTGCAAGGCGTCGAAACCATCCATTCCTGGCAGCCCGATATCCAAAATGATTACATCAGGAAGGCTGCGCTCAACCTCGCCAAAAGCCTCTTCGGCGCTGCCGGCGGTTGCCACATGATAGCCTGCCTGTTCCAAGTGCAGCGCAAGCGTCCGGCGCAAGAAAGCGTCATCATCTACAAGAAGAATTTTGCCTGCCATGAACGCATAATATCATAAAACCCATTGTAGTTGGTTCGATTCAGGCATGCAAAACCAGGCAATAGTTCCTGAAAACCTTCACAAAATCTTCATAAGTTGCCCGTACCTTCTGTGTGCTGCTACCGTCATAATAGACGGATAACAAAACCACAATCTGTTCAAGAAAAGGAAACACATCATGAAAAAACTCTTCGTTCTCACTCTTGTCGTCGCGCTCTTGCTCGTGGCGGCCGCGCCAGCTCTGGCAGCCGGCAGCCCCCCTGCTGACACTGGCCGCGGTGGCGGCGGTGGTGGTGGAGGTGGCGGCGGGGGCAGCAAAGCGCCTTTTGCCCTGGCCGGGACAATTGCCAGCCTCGACTCCGTTGCGCGGACGGTCACAGTAACGGTGGCCTGCGGCAACAAACTGGTCGCTCCTTATGTGGGCAAGAATCTGACCGTTCAAACCAACCAGGCGACC
>CAIQJJ010000407.1 GCA_903872065.1 uncultured Anaerolineales bacterium
GCCGGCCGACCACCTCAAAGCCAAACTGTTCATACAAACGAATCGCGGCCTCATTTTGGGCGCGCACTTCCAGGGTGGCGGTCAACATGTTTTGCTCGACCGCCTGGCGCAAGCCGGTCAGCAGCAGAGCGCGGCCGATTCCCTGGCGGCGGACATTGGGATGAGCGGCGATGGTGGCGATATGCGCTTCATCCACAATAAACCACATCACCAGCACGCCCACAATCTGATCCTCGTTCGTCGCAGCGACCCAACAACGAGCAGCCTGGTTTTCCAACAGTTCAAAACGATAGGAGCTGGGCGGCCAGGGCAGGGTGAAACAAAGTTGATCCAGGGCAATCACTTGCGGTAGATCCTCGAGCTGCATTGGGCGGATGGTCATGGGGAGTGGGGAGTGGGCAGCGGGAAGAGAAGAAAGGGTAGAAGCAGTCATGCCAATTGTCCTGGCAGTAAGAAGCGCGGCACGGTAAAAATCACCGCACGGTGGAAGCCGCCGCTTCTGGCAGGCCCCCGCCCAACTGTAAATAGATCGGGGAAAGGAGGGCGGGATCATCCACCTGGCCGGTCTGCCAGCGCGCCCAGGCCAGTTCCGCCAAGAGCGCCGGGCGGCGCACACACTGCGCCGGCGAAGCCAACGTCAACGCCCCGCCGGCCCAGGCAGAAACAAACTTACGTTCTTCGGGGGTGAGTTCCCCACACAACACCGCGGGAGGCTGTAGGCTGGCGCAAAGCTCCTGGATGGTCATGACCTGGAGCGGCGGCTGAAAAGCCCAGCCGGCGGCGCGGCTTTGGTAACTGCCCACCGCCAGCCGGCCGCGCCCCGCTGGCAGAACGGCGCTCAACCGCTCCCCCGCCTGGAGCGGGATGCCAGCCGCGATCACATCCAGTGAGGGGATGCCGATCAGTGGAATGCGCCGCGCCAAAGCCAGCCCCTTGGCCAGCGCCAGGCCAATGCGCAAGCCGGTAAATGATCCAGGGCCAAGCGCCACGCCCACCGCGGTCACGGCGCTCATTTTCACCCCGCAGCGGCGCAGGGTTTGTTCTACGGCCGGGGCGAGTTCGACCGTATGATGGTCGGCGGTCATCCAGCCAGACTCGGCCAGCAGGCGGGCGCCATCCTACAGGGCCAGGCCCATGCTGCGGGTGGAAGTGTCAAGAGAGAGGAGCATTGGGGATAGTTAGCGGGAAAGAGTGGGTAGTGAGAAGTGGGAAGTGGAAAACAGCAAAAACCACGGCGCTGAGAAATCAAGCGCCATAGAGTTGACGACGAAAAGCCTCCAGCAGTTCGGCGGAACGCGACCCATGTGGGCTGACCAAGAGATCGCGTTGATTTTCATTCACATAGCTAAGCTGGATGCGCAAATAGTCGCCCGGCAGGGCCGTCCAGACGCGCTCCGCCCATTCGACAACCAGCGGCCCTGCGACCAGCATGGCGTCGAGATCAAGGTCTATCGCCTCAGCCGCCCCGCTCAAGCGATAAGCATCCAGATGGTGAAAGCGCCCGCCGTCCATCCGGCGGTAAACATTCACCAGGACAAAAGTGGGGCTGGAAACGGCATCCGCCGAGCCCCAACCAGCCGCAATCCCCTGGACAAACGTTGTCTTGCCGGCGCCCAGGTCGCCCACCAGGCAAAGCAGATCGCCGGCCTGGAGCAAGCCGCCCAGGCGCATACCCACCCGCCGCGTCTGCTCAGGGCTGCGGCTGATAAACTCGAAGGAATGGGAATCGAGGATAGGCATAGCGAAATTATACCGTAAAGCATCTCTGCTACTGCTTCACCAATTTCGCCAAAGAAGCCAACACTCGCTTCATCCCATATTGTTCAAAAAAGATGTCCACAATTTCATCGCCGTCCTGCAGACGGTTGTTCAAGACCATGCCTTCGCCGTAGGTGGGGTGCAAGACTTTACTGCCGGCCGGAAAACGCGGTGTGTCAGAAGCGCCGCCGGCGCTCTTGCTGCTGCCAGCATGATTGCTGCCAACAGGATCACTCGAAGTCCTGCTGCTCGACGCTCTGCCTCCCGAAGCTGGCTGACCTGTCTTTGGCGTACTTGAAGCAGGCGGGGCGCTCTTGGCTGGCTCTGCGCTCCACCTGGCCGCGCCGGTCTTCGCTGCAAGGGGTTTTTCATCCACAGTGTCCGCTCCCTTGCTGCGCCGCCTCCCCGACGAGCGTCGCGGAGCTGAATCATCCAACAAATCGTCGGGAATATCGGCCAAAAAGCGGGAAGGTTCAACCGACTCAGCATAGCCATACTGGCTGCGATTCTGCGGGTGCACCATATACAGCTTGTCTTTGGCGCGGGTGATGCCCACATAGAGCAGACGGCGCTCTTCGTGCATCGCTTCGGGATCGTCGAAGGAACGCTGGTGCGGCAAAGTGCCATCGTTCAAGCCAACCAAAAAGACAACCGGGAACTCCAGCCCTTTGGCGGCGTGCAAGGTAAGCAAGGTGGGAACATTGGCGCCGCTCTCGACTGTATCTTGATCGGAGACCAGCGCCACCCGCTCCAGGAAAGTCTCCAGCGGTTGGCCCTGGTACTCTGTCGCCAGGCGGCGCAGTTCCATCACGTTATCCCAGCGATCTTTGCCTTCTTCTGAACTGTCATCAACGTAATCACGATAGGCGATGTCGTTGAGAATGCGATCCATGAGGAGCAAGGGAGAAAGCGCCGCTTCGGCCAGTTCGGCGCGCCAGGCCGCCAGGTGGCTGGAAAACTTGAGCAGGGCGGCCAAAGTGCGACCGCTGAACAAGGTATGATAAGGCGACTCTTCGTTGGCCAGGGCCAGGATCAACTGGCCGGGGCTCAGATTTGCCTTTTGCGCCTCCGTGCGCACCGCCAAGAGCGTCTTTTCGCCAATCCCACGCGGCGGCATATTGATCACCCGCGTCAGGCTCAATTCATCATTCGGGTTATGCACCAGGCGCAGGTAAGCGATCACATCTTTGATCTCACGCCGGCCATAGAAGCGCTGCGCCCCGACCAGTTTATACGGCAGGTTGGCGTGGAGAAAGGCCTCTTCCAGGACACGGGATTGAGCGTTAGTGCGGTACATCACAGCAAAATCCCCCGACTTGGCTCCCTGCCGCGCGACCTGCGTGGCAATCGTATCAATCACAAATTCAGCTTCGGCCTGATCGTCATAACATTCGTGCAGGAATACTTTTTGGCCGCCGCCGCGCTGCGCCCGCAGCTTTTTCGGTTTGCGGTAAGGATGCTTATCAATCACCGCCATGGCCACATTCAGAATATCTTGCGTCGAGCGATAGTTCTGCTCCAACAAAATGATCTGCGTGTCGGGATAGTCTTCCTCAAACCGGAGCACATTGCGATAATCCGCCCCGCGCCAGCGGTAAATGGCCTGATCCACATCGCCCACCACAAAGACATTCCGATGAAAGGATGCCAGGTGCTTGAGCAGCAGATACTGGGCCATGTTCGTATCCTGAAACTCATCCACCAGGACATGCTCATAACGGCGGGCGTATTTCTCGCGCACGATCGGGTTCTGCTCCAGCAAGATGGCCGTCCACAGCAGCAGATCGTCGAAATCCAGTGCATTGTTGGCCAGGAGCATTTGCTGGTAGCGCTCGTAGACCTTCTTCACCACCTCGTCGCGGTAATTCAAGACCTTATAGTCATCTGGCAAGATCAATTCATTTTTGGCGTTTGAGATTGACCCATGCACCGCCTGTGGGCGAAAGCGCTTTTCGTCCAGGTTGAGGTCTTCTAAAGCGGCTTTGACCAGCTTTTCTTGATCGTCGCTGTCAAAGATGACAAAATTGGCCTCGAAAGGCAGATGCTCGGCCTCGCGGCGCAAAATTTTGGCGCAAATCGCGTGGAAGGTGCCGAGTGAGACGCCGCGCGCCGCCTCGCCAAGCAGGTCGGTCACACGCACATCCATCTCCCTGGCCGCCTTGTTGGTGAAAGTGACCGCCAGGATGTGGTAAGGACGGACGCCCATTTGACCGATCAGATACGCCACGCGGTGCGTCAAGACGCGCGTTTTGCCGGAGCCAGGCCCGGCCATCACCAGCACCGGGCCTAACCCGGCCACGACCGCCTGTTGTTGTTGGGGGTTTAAACCTTGAAGTAAATCCATTGTCATTTCGTGTCTGATTGTAACTGTCACGCGAAAGTGTGTCAATCCGCCCTTGCTTTGTTGTACGCATTTGATATACAATCTAACGCGCCGCCTGAACGAATCGCAAGTCGCAACATTCCAAATAAGCGTGTTTGTCATTCTACCCCATCAGATAAGGTGAAAAATATGTCCCAACCGCTGGATGCTTTTACCCACAACCAACGCCTCGGACGAGGCGTCAACATTATCGGCTATGACCCGATCTGGAAATCCCGCGCCCAGGCCCGGATGCAAGCCAAACACTTCCGCCTGATCCGGGAGGCCGGGTTCAACCATGTGCGCATCAACCTGCACCCATTCCGCTTCATGGGCCGCGCGCCAGAGTATCCCCTCGACGCGGAGTGGCTGGCGACGCTCGATTGGGCGCTGGCGCAATGCCAGGAAAACGGCCTGCTCGCCATCCTCGACCTGCACGAATTTACCGCCATGGCCGAAGACCCCATCGGACTCAAACCCAAGTTCAACGCCGTCTGGCGGCAGTTGGCCCCCCGCTATCAAAACGCGCCCGCCGAAGTGCTGTTTGAAATTCTCAATGAGCCCAACAAAGCCCTCACTCCCGAAATGTGGAATGAATATCTCAAAGAACCGTTAGCCATCATTCGCGCCACGAACCCCACGCGCACAGTCATTATCGGCCCGGCTTTCTGGAACGGGATTGACTTTTTGCACAAATTGGAACTGCCGCCGGACGATCGTCACATCATTGTCACCGTCCACTACTATCATCCTATGGATTTTACCCACCAGGGCGCCAGTTGGGCAGTTGAACATCGCGACAAGTCGGGCGTGCGTTGGCTAGGGCTGGCCGAAGAACAACAGGCCATCCAGGGGCATTTCGGCGGCGTACAGACCTGGGCAACGGCCCACGAACGCCCCATTTACCTGGGCGAGTTCGGCGCGTACGATAAGGCCGACATGGACTCGCGCGTGCGCTATACCAGTTTTGTGGCGCGCCAAGCCGAGCGCCTGGGTTGGAGTTGGGGCTACTGGCAGTTCGATTCCGACTTCATCGTCTATGACATCAACCAGGGTCGCTGGGTCGAGCCGATTCGCGACGCCCTGATCCCACCCGCTTCAAGTAGTTAAATCCACAGGAGTCCGTATGTCAAACCTTAAAATTGCGGTCGTCACCGGCGGCCATTCCTTCGAAGTGCAGCCGTTTCACCAATTGTTCGGCTCACTGCCCGGCATCGAGGCCTACATCCAGCACACCTCCGAATTTACCAGCGAACCTGCCGAGGTGCGCGATAGCTACGCGGCGGTAGTTTTCTATTCGATGTTCAGGGATACTCCCAGCGATGAGGCGCCCTGGTACGAGGGAAAGCCCAAATCCGCATTGGAACATTTGGGATCGAGTGGACAAGGCATTGTCATCCTGCACCACGCCTTGCTCGCCTATCTCGACTGGCCGCTGTGGGATGAGATCGTGGGCATCCAGGGGCGCGCCATGCGCAGCTATCACCCCAACGAGCACATTCAAATAGACATCGCCGACGCGCAGCACCCCATCCTCAATGGCCTTGCCGCCTGGGAGATGGTGGATGAGACTTACAGGATGGCCGACGCCGGCCCCGGCAACCAGGTCATTCTGACCACCCAACACCCGCGCTGTTTGAAAACCGTGGGCTGGACGCGCACTTACCGGCAGTCACGAGTTTTCTGTTTCCAATCCGGCCACGGGCAGGCTACCTACACCGATCCCAATTTCCGCGCCGTCCTTGCCAATGGCATTCGCTGGGCAGCCAAAAGCTTATGACCCTCTCTCACTACCAAAACTTTGCCGTCGCCATCTACACTCGTGTGTATGAAGTGAACAAGATGAGCGACCTGAACTACCTCAAAGACAACTTCGCCCTGATAAGCCGCCAGATGAAGGTCAACCGCGTCTACCTGGAGACGCACCGCGACCTGGTCGTCGCGGACGAGGCGACCATCCGGCGCGCCAAAGAATACCTGGAAGGCCTGGGAGTCAAAGTCTCCGGCGGCATCACCATCACCGTCAATGAACGCAACCGCTTCCAGACCTACTGCTACACCGACCCCGCGCAGCGGCAAAAGCTGACCGAGATCGTCGCTTACACCGCCCGCCTTTTCGATGACTTCATCCTGGATGATTTCTTCTTCACCAACTGCAAATGCCCGCTTTGCATTGAGGCCAAAGGGGAGCGCACCTGGACGCAATTCCGCCTGGAATTGATGACCGAAGCCACCCGAAAATTGATCCTCGAACCGGCGCGCGCCGCCAACCCAAATGTCAAAGTCACCGTCAAATATCCCAACTGGTACGAACACTTCCAGGGCTTAGGCTTCAACCTGCAAACACAGCCGCCCTTGTTTGATTTCATCTACACCGGCAATGAAACGCGCGACCCGGTTCTCAGCAACCAACACTTGCAGCCTTACGAAAGCTATGAAATCTTCCGCTATTTCGAGAACATCAAGCCCGGCGGCAACACCGGCGGATGGGTAGACCCTGGCGGCAGCCGCTACCTGGATCGCTATGCCGAGCAGTTTTGGCTGACGCTCTTCGCTAAATCGCCGGAAGTGACTTTGTTCGATTTCGGCTCGATCCAGCGCCCGATTCAACTCGAACAGCGCGCCCCCTGGCAAGGCCAGCAAACCTCCTTCGACTTCGACGCCGCGGTCGCTGAGTACCGCCAGCCCGATGGGACGCTCCCACCCACGGCGCGCCTGACCTTAGCCGCCGGCGCAGCCTTCGAGACGGTGGACGCCTTCCTGGGTAAGCTCGGCAAACCGCTCGGCGTGGCCGCTTACAAACCCTTCCACTCCAGCAGCGGCGAAGATTTTTTGCACAATTACCTGGGCATGCTGGGCATCCCCATCGAAATGACGCCCCATTTCCCCATCAAAGCCGGAACGATCCTGCTGACCGAGGCGGCCAGCTTCGACCCTGATCTGATAGAGAAGATCAAGCAGCGGCTGCTGGCCGGTAACCCCGTTGTCATCACCTCCGGGCTGCTGAAAGCTTTGCAAGGGCGCGGCATTGAGCAGATTGTCGAACTGCAGACCAGCGACCGCAAAGCGACAACCAAAGACTTCCTGATCGGCTGGAACCGCGTTTATCACGCCGAACGCCCGATCACCGTGCCGCGCATCGGCTACCTGACCAACGACTCGTGGGAGGAAATCTCCTGCCTGGTGGGCGTCACCGGAACGCCGCTGCTGCACTCGGCGCAGTATGGCAGCAGCCTGCTCTACATCCTGACCATCCCCGACAGCTTCGATGACCTGTACGTCTTGCCGGTCGAGGCGCTCAACCGCATCAAAGAAGTCGTCGCCAGAGACCTCTTCGTGCGCCTGGAAGCCCCGGCGCAGGTGGCGCTGTTCGTCTATGACAACGACGCGTTCATCGTCGAGTCTTTCTTGAACGAAAGCATCGAGGCGCGGCTGGTCTACGATGAGCGCTTCGCGCAAATCCAGGATATCCTGAGCGGCGAGACTTTCACCGGCCAGGAAATCCTGGATTGGTTTGGGCGCAAAACCGGCAAGCAGGCCTGCGCCATCTCCATCAAGCCGCACTCATTTCGCGTCTTCCGAGCGGCGCTGCCGGGCGTTCCAGGAGCGTAGTTTGCGCACCGCCGCCCAGGCGCCCAGGCCGAGCAGGGCAAATGGGCCAATCACAATCACCGTCCACAGCACGATGTCGGCCAGGAAGCCAAACAGGGTTAAGAATACGCCAAAAGCCTGCTCAATCGTGCGCTGTGGATTCCAGCCGCCGATCACCGGCCAAGAGGGCCAGGAGGGCCATGCGGCTGGGCTAAAATTGACTGTGATATAAGACCGGGCCTGCCGGCCATACCCGTTTTCTTCCAACTGCCCGTTGACCGTCTCATGGCGCAGCGTCCCTAGCTTCAACAGGGCGCTGCGCAAGCGGTCATAATTGGCAGGTGAAACCGCCAGCACAACCGAACAATACTGGCGCTCGCGGCCTTCTACGGTTTGATACCAGGTTTGTGAGCTGACCAGGTAGCCGTTGTACTGGTAAGCCAGGTCTTCGGCGCGCGCCGCGGCGCGTTCTACATCGGCCACATCCATTTCCAGCCAGGCGTTGTAGATCACATCCGCCGGCGGAGAGATCAAGACCGGTTGAGCGGGATCGGCGGGATATGAGGCGATGCGCTGCGGCTCGCCCCCGCCGGAACAGGCTGTCAAAGCCCAGAGAAGAAAACTGACGAACAAGATCAAGCGTTTCATAGCGACCTCCTTTTTTGCTTTTATCGTAGCAAAGCGCGAGGCCGGCGGCTTGATTTACAGTTGACAAAATGTTGAAAAAAGCTGAAATTCGAGGTCTCCGCGATGCAAATCAACTGGATTCCCCCTGAACCGCGCCGCGGGCTGGCCGGCGAATGGGACAAATTCGTTGGCCCAGGCCAGACCCGCGCCGAACTGTGGCTGATCCTGATCCCATCTCTATTGGCCGGGGCAGCCCTTCCGTGGTACGCCTGGCGCGCCGGCCTGGGCTGGACGCCATTACAACTCGCCGTGGCTGGGTTGATGGCGCTTGACCTGGTGGGCGGCGTGATCACCAATGCCACCGCGACCGCCAAGCGTTGGTATCATCGTCCAGGGCAGGGCTGGCTTCAGCACCTCGCGTTCATCGCAGTGCATGCTGTCCACATCGCTCTGGCAGCCTGGCTGTTTCGTGACGGAGATTGGCTGTACTTTGGCGTCTATTATGCCTATCTATTGGCGGCCAGCCTGGTCATTACCCGCGCGCCGCTCTACCTGCAGCGTCCAGTGGCGCTTTTACTGCTGGTGGGCGTTATCCTGCTCAATCTCTATGCTTTGCCTTCGACGCCTGGCATGGAGTGGTTCGCGCCAGTGTTTTTCTTGAAGTTGTTGGTCAGTCACCTGTTGAAAGAATCGCCCTACCCGGTTGAGGCAGCGTGAAGCTTATCAACCAGGCCGGGCGTTTAAGTTTTTTCTCTGCGCGCTCAGCGATCCGCGGTGAAATCTTGTACGGCGCTTTAACGATCTTCTTTCATGGCAGCAAAGAGGTTCTCCAACCTGGCCGCCAGCGCCGCCCGATCGAAATGCTCTTCGATGTAGCGCCGGCCTTGCAGACCCATCTGGCGCGCCCTCTGAGGGTCAGCCGCCAACTTGAGGATCGCCTCCGCCATTTCATCGGCGCGGCCCGGCGTGATGGGAAAGCCAGCTTGCGCCGCTTCCACCACCTGGCAAATGACCCCCTCAATCGCCAGGACGACCGGGCGGCCGGCGCACAAATAATCAAAAACCTTGTTCGGATACACCGTAGCATAGAGCGGAATCGGCTTCAAGATGGCGATCCCCGCATCCGCGGCGGCCAACACCTGCGCCATGTTCGTCTTGGACACCGGCGGCAGAAAATACACATTCTCCAGGCCCAGGGACTCCGCCCGCACCTGCAAAGCGGGCTTGTCTTTGCCATCGCCCACCAGAACGATAGCGATTTCAGGGTGCGGGCGCAGCAGTTGCGCCGCATCCAGCACCACATTCAGATCGTTCGACATGCCGTGCGCCCCGGCATACAGGGCGACGAATTTTCCTTCCAGCCCGTGCGCCTGGCGAAACTCCGCCCCATCCAGCGCCGGGTCGAACATTTTCGGGTCTGCGCCATTCGGAATTAAGGCGATCTCCCCGCCCCCGCGCGCCCGGAGATGCTCCACAAAACCGGGCGAATTGACCATTAAGCGGTCGGCGCTGCGGTAGAGAAAACGCTCTAACCATTCTGAGGCGCCGATCAACCAGGGATTTTTCAGCACCCCCACCTGGATCGCAAACGCCGGCCACAGATCGCGCACCTCAAAGAGAAATGGAACGCGCTTCAAGCGGGCAATGCCCCAGGCAGTCAGCCCCTGGAAGATCGGCGGCGACGTCCCCCACACCAGGTCTACGTCGGCCACGCGCAGCCCGGTCAGAAACGAAGAGAGCATAAAGCTGATGAAACTGAACACGCGGTGGAGGAAGCTTTTGTGCAAGGCGGGATAAGTGTAGGCGCGCAAAATGGCAATATTAGCTTCCCCCACCTCGCCACCCATTGGATTGGCGCGCGAGGCTGCCGAAGCATTTCCCGTCAGATAGCTGACCGGACTGGCGACAATCGTCACGCGATGGCCGCGCCCGGCCAGGTAGCGCGCCAGTTCGTGATGGCGAGTGCCGCCGGGTTCGTCAATCGCGGCGAAAGCCTGGTGAATCAACAAAATGTGCATGTTACGTCGCAAGACCCAAGTTAATCCGCCGGCAGGTTATAGAGGCGCAGCGTCCTTTGCGGCCAGCCGTGCGTATGAGAACGGATGACAAATTCGGCGACGGAAGAAGGCAGCACCGGCTGCTGCAGCACCTGTCCTAACGGCATCCAGATCGGGGTGTACGTCCCGTAGATCGCCGGCTGCTCCTGCGTATACTCCTCGCCGCACCCAGAGCCAAACTCTCCGCCAACCGTTCGCACCAAGAAATAATACTGCGGCACATGATGATACCACACCTCCATCACCAGGCGCTGCACAACCACTTGTAACCCTAATTCTTCTTCCACCTCGCGCACAACCGCCGCGGCAGGGGTTTCCTTTGCCTCCACTCCGCCGCCCGGAAATACAAAGTAATGCCGGTCAGGGCGGTGACGTTCAATTAAAGCAATTTGACCATTTTCAATCAGAATAGCGCCAGCACGTTTACGCGTCATGATTGCCTCGATCCAATAAACCAGCGCCCGAAAAGTCCCATTCGCTGACAAAGCTTGCCAGCCGCGGCGGTGTACCTTGGACAACCGCCTCCACTGCATTCATCTCGGCGACCAGCGCCAATGCAGGGATTTTATGCCCATAAGTTGGGGATGTCCAGCCCTGGATCGGCAAAACCTGGCCCTCGCCATACACCAACGCGCCCGCACGAATCAAATGCAGCGCCGGGCGGGGAAAACCGGGCGGCGCTGAAATGTTCAACATGATCCAACCCTCAGGCGAAGACAAACACAGGGCAAAGCCCGCCTGGCTGGCGTTCACCTCCCACGGCCAATCGGGCAGCAGCCAGTGCAAGCGATAAACATCCTTGCGCCCATTCCTGATCCGCCTCGCGCCAGGCTTAAGCCCTCGCCGTGCAGCATGTCCTGTGGCCAACAGATCGTCTTGCACCAGCCAGTGATCGGGCGCATCTACTGTGACCGTGCGCTGATGAATCAGTCCCAGGCGGCGATAGCCATTATGAGAAGCTGCTGCAGTGAGGGAGGCGAAGGCCGGGAGGTCAGCCGGTGGAGGCGCAGTGCGCAGGCTGGCCTGCGCCCAATCCAGCCAGAGAAATTTGCCGGCGCGGGTCATCTGATCCTGCCCATTGACGCTGACCGTATTATGCACCTGCACGCCGGCCAGGGCGTTCTCCCAAGGCGAGGGCGCGCTATAACGATAGGTACCGGCATCCTGCGCCACATTCAGACCGCGCCACCACAAGTCCAGGTGAAGCTGATCGGCGTGGCCGGGGCGGCTGGTGAACCGGGCCGCGCGCAGGTAGGCCCAGGATTGCGCCGAGCGCAGCACCATGGGAGAAAACCCCATGGTCGTAACGGCTTTCGTCATTTTATCCGTCCGCCCGAAACGGCTAAAGTCACTGCCGCGGCCAAGCCAGAGCGCCATCTCATCCCACGGCCCTGATCCAAACGGGGACGCGCCCAAAAAGGACTGTGCGGCGGCTTGCAGCGCCGGGCGATAATCATTGAAAGGACATACGGTAAGCGGAAAAATGTATGCGCCGTCATTTGGGCCGAGGTTTGGCGCGCCGCCGCTGAGCGGGTCTACGAGCGCCAACAGCCAGCGCGTGGCCATCTGCAACGAGGCCAAAGTCTTTTGCATCTCGCTTCCTGCATCGATCGCCTGCACCCACAGCGCCAGTTGCAGCATCAAGCGATGATAGTTGGCGCTGTGCTGGCAGTAAACGCCGTCGGGATCAATTTGATGCTGCAGCGCCCAGGCGAACCGGCGCCGCCCCAGGGCCAACCAGCCGGCCGCCTGGGGATGCTCGCGCAAGGCCAGGCCGGCGGTAATCAAGCCCGCCGCTTCGCTCAACAGATGGTTATTGTTTTGCGCCAGGGCATAAGCAAGCGTGGGCGGAATGCGCGCCGCGTGTTCGGCAATGGACTGCGCCAGGCGGCTCAGGCGCGCCGCAGTGCTGTGCGGCGAGGAGGCAAAGACCTGCGCCGCAAAAGTAAAAGCCATCAAACGCAGCGCCACTTCTTGCGCTGAGGCCCAGTTCGGCCCGGCGTTGACAGGATTGGCCTGCCAGAAAATTTCGGCGAAACGCCAGAAAGCCTCGGCGTAGGACTCGCCGGCGCAGCCTTCATTCGCGGCGAGATAGGCGCGCCCCAGGGTAAACGCCCAGCCAAAGCGCGCCGGCTCCCAGGTATCCTTCAGGTCGGCGTTTGACGAGGCGGCGCGTTCGGCCTGGATCCAGTGCTGCCTGACGCCGGGAGGCGTAAGGTTGATCGCCGCAGGCTCGCCGCCAAACAAGCGCACTCGCCCCTGCGCAATCTGATCGGCCTCGAACAACAAAACCGACCTTCCCTGCGGCCCAAGCAGCGCCCGCAGCGCTGCCGCATCCGGCAGCTTTAGGATAGGATGAATCGCGCCCGCCATCTCCTGTGCGCCTCTCCCCGTCATCCGCCGGATTATCCCCAGGCGCAGCAAAAACTGGTACCAGGCGTACCACCCCACCTGGCGCGGGCCAAGCTGCTGCAAAGCTTTCAAAGCAGTGAAGACTGGCATTACCACTGCTCTTCCTTCATCATTTGCACAAAGGCATCCACCACATGGGGGTCGAAATGCCGCCCGCGCTGTTCCAGAATGTACGCCAGGGCCTGCTCGCGCGGCCAGGCTGCGCGGTAATGTCGGTCAGAGCATAGAGCATCCCACACATCTACAATGGCAAAGATGCGCGCCGATAAGGGAATTTCTTCACCCTTCAACCGGCGCGGATAACCGCTGCCGTCCCATTTTTCATGGTGACAGTAAGGAATATCCAACGCCGGCCGCAAATAAGCAATCGGCGATAACATCTCAAAGGCGTGCAGCGGATGGCGAACCATGACTTCTTTTTCGACCTCCGTCAACGGCCCAGTTTTATGCAGAATGCGATCCGGCGTCCCCATTTTCCCAATATCATGCAGCAGCGCCCCGCGAATAAAATGCACCAATTCAAGCTCGCCGATCCCCATGCGGCGCGCCAGGCGTTCGGTCAGTTCAGTCACGCGCTGCGTATGATCTTCCGTCTCTTCATCCCGCAAATCGAGGGCATGCGACCAGCCTTTCAACGTCGTTTCGTATGCCTGGATCAATTCGGTATTCGAGCGCTGCAAATCGTTCACCAACGAGGCGTTGTCAATCGCGATGGATGCCTGCTGGGCCAGCGTGTCCAGGTAATCCAGCCAGCCGGACGTAAAAGTATACGGAGCGCGGTGATAAACTTCAAGCACCCCCTTCACCCGCTCTTTCGCAATCAACGGCGTGGCGTAATAAGCCACAAAGCCCTCGAAATCTTGCATGGTGGCAAAAACCTCAGGCAGATTTTCCGTATCCAGGTAGCGGTTGGCGATCCCGACTGAACGACGCTCCATAGCCACACGCCCAGCATAACTTTGTCCCAAATGCAGCCGCGTGTCATGGATAAACTTTTCACGAAACCCCCGCCCGGCGGCAAATTCCAATACCTGCTCCGCCTCATTCAAGAGCAAAATGGCCGCCGCATCTACCTGAAGTTGAGCGACGACCTGTTCCAGCAGCACATTCAATGTACTCGGCAGATCCAAGGTCGAACTGATCGCCTGGTCAATGGTGCGCAGCGCGGTCAAGTGCTGCAAACTCTGCACTGTTTTTTCATAGAGACGGTTATGTTCAAGCGCCAGGGCAGCCTGTTCCGCAAAAATGCCCATCACGCGCGCATCCTGCTCGCTAAACGCATTGCGTTCAGCGCTTTGAATGTCAATTGCCCCGATCACCTGGCTGCCGATTTTTAAGGGAAGGGTCAATTCAGAGCGCGCCTTCGGCCAATTGGCCAGATAATCTTCATTTTTGGAAACATCCGGGACATTGAGAATCTGAGCGGTGCGCACTGATTTAGCAATCAAGCCGCGCCCATTAATCGAAAGTGGAATCCGCCTGACGGTTTCTGCATAAGGGCCATCCACTGCAATCCGCTTAAGCTCTTGCATATCCTCTTGCACCAAAATCAGGCTGCAATTCGACTGCCCAAATTCCCTTAAGACCACGCTGACAATCGTCTTCCCCAGGCTGGGCAAACCGGCGGTGGTGTTGGCCATCAAAGCTCCTGAGGCGCGGTACAGGCGCGTCAACTGCTCACTGCGCTGCTGCAGCTCGCGGGCGCGCCCGGCAAGCTGCGCATGAAGACGTGCATTTTCCAATGCCGCCGCGGCGCGCTCTGCCAGAAGCAAAAACGCCGAGACTTCGGCCGGCGAGGGCGCGCGCGGGGTGGAACTCAAAACGGTTAGAAAACCAAACGTCCCGTTCTCGCTGCGCAGCGGATACAAACACAAGGTCTGAGCAGCTTCGGGCTTGAACCACAGGCGAAATTCGGCGGCATCCCGATCGATATGCGTCAAAATCACCGGCGTCCCCAGATACAGCGGCTCAGCAACAAATACCGAAAGCTTTACCGGGCTTTCTGGCAAGGCCTCACCACTGACATCGATTGGGAATGTCACTTTTGTGACGCAGCCGGCGTCATCCACCAACATCACCGCGCATAGAGCGACGCCGGAAAGTTCGGCCACGTAACGCGCCAGCGCGTTCAAAACGGCGCTCTCATCCCTTAAAACCGCCAATTCGGCGCTAATCCGATGTAAAGCCGCCAGGCGCGCGCTGCGCCGGCGCTCAGTTTCGTACAGACGCGCATTTTCCCGGCTGGCCGCGGCAATTTCATCGAACAAATATAATTTTTGTAACGCTACCGTGGCCTGGTCAGCAAAAAATTTCAACAGTTCGATTTCGTCACTGCTCCAATCCCGCCGAGCCTGATCAAACACCATCAACAGACCAGTTTCGTTATCGCCAATCAACAGCGGAGCAGCGGCAAAAGATTGTATCCCCTCCTGCGCGCAAAATTGCTGCATCACCGAAATATCCCCTGGCAAGCGCTCATAGGCAAACGGAAGCGACGAGTCCAATGAACGCTGGGGCATTTTCCCTTGCAGCAACGATTCTTGCAGTTCGCGCTCTGCATTTTGGAGATCACTCAATCCATGAGAGCCGCGGATCGAAAAACAGCTCATATCAGACTCAGCCTGACACTGCACCGCCACCAGGGATTTGGAAGTATCCAGCAATTCCGCCGCCCGCCGGCAAACCAGGTCAAAAATCGTGCTGGGTTCGGCCGCGACAAGTTCCCGCGTGATCCTGGCGATCGTTCGCAGAATCATGCTCTGATCGTGCGGCAGCGTTTTCCGCCAGGCGCTTTCTTCAAAAGATGGTGAGTTCATCGCTACACCAGGTCTACCAGCCATTTCATCCCTGCGCCAAGCGCCAAACCCACCAACGCCAGCGCCAGGGCGAGCAGCATCGCCAAGAACGGCCGCACCCACTCCCACCAGGTGCGGCGGATATTCTGCGCCCCCAGGCGCGCGGCGAACATAGCGCCCAATGCGCCGGTAATCACCATACCTTTAGGGCCTAAACCCACCGCCCACGGACAAATCCAGATGAGACAGCCGGCCAACAATCCCAGTGGCGCGCTTAAGACCACCCACCAGGTATGCTTGGAGGTGATTCCCACTACCAGCCCCACCAATACCGCCCCGGCAACGCCTGCAAGGTGCATCTCGGTCGCGACTCCAATCAAGCCCAATGCAAACGCCGTCACCGAAATGGCCAACGCCTCGGCCACCGTGCGCCAGAAAATATAGTAGGTCAGCATCGCGGTCTGAAAGACCTTGTCGGCCATCTCAGTCGCCTTTTTGACTTCCGGGCTGACGACAGGTTCATTCATGGCGGCGCTTTTGGCTCTCGCCATAAACTGAGATGGGTCAATGCCGCCGGTTTTAACCGGCGGCGGGGGCGGCGGAAGTGGGGCGTCAAATTCTAAAGGCGCGCCGCAGGCGACGCAGCGATCGGCCTGGCGCGAATTGAGGGTTTTACAGTAGGAACAAGCAATAGTAGTGGTCATCTTCTGGCAAAACAGGAGCAAAATGGGATTGAGAATTTGTGTTTAAATTTACAACGTTTTAGGCGAATCAGCAAATTACAAAAACGATAGGTCGCCCGGCGAGGGGTATAATGAAAGCGAAAGGAGCAAGCCATGAACCAAAGACGGTGGTATGTGCTGTATGGAATCATCCTGATGATGGGAATCAGCATGATCCAACCTGCCAAAGCGCAAGAGTCTGCGCCGCTGGTGTTGGCATTAAATGCGGAGGGGGTGGTAGGTCCGCCGATGGCCGAGTATCTCGCGCGCGGGGTGCGCCTGGCAGAGGAACGGAACGCCAGCTTGATTGTGATTGAGCTCAACACGCCTGGCGGCGGCGGCGACTCGATGAATGACATTATCGAAACCCTGCGCGCCAGCCAGACGCCGGTGGTGGTTTACGTGACCCCGCGCGGCGGACGGGCAGCCTCCGCCGGAGCGCTGATCACGATAGCCGGCCACCTCTCGGCCATGGCTCCTGAAACCACGATCGGCGCCGCCAGCCCGGTGGATGGACAAGGGAAAGATTTAGAATCTACCCTCAAAGCCAAGTACATCGAGGACATGAAGGCGCGCGTGCGGACCCTAACCGATGGCCGCCCGGCGGAAGCTACCACTCTGGCTGAAGACATGGTGGAAAAAGCATTGGCCGTGACCTCTGATGAAGCCTTAAAGATCGGTTTGATTGATTTGATCGCTGAGGATAGAGCTGACCTGCTGCGCCAACTGGATGGTATGACCGTGGAAACCAGCCGCGGCCCCATTACCCTGCACACCGCCGGCGCGGTGATCAACCCGGTCAATCTGCTCTTCATCGAACAAATGCTGGTTGTCTTAACCGATCCCAATATCGTGTTCTTGCTCATCACTATCGGCGTGCAGGCCATTTTGATCGAGATTTCCAGCCCCGGCGGCTGGGTGGCCGGCTTCATCGGCGTTGTCTGCCTGGCCTTAGCCACCTACGGGATCGGCGTCCTGCCGGTGAACTGGTTTGGCGTGGTTTTCCTGGCGACCGCCTTTGCGCTGTTCGTCCTGGATGTCAAAGCGCCCACGCATGGCGCGCTGACCGTGGCCGGGATCGTCTCGCTGATCATCGGCGCGCTGGTGCTGTTTAACTCGCCCGGCACACCACAGTTCCAACAGGTATCAGTGCCGCTGGTGATAGCGGTTTCGCTCATCACCGCCGGAACATTTTTCACCCTGGTCACATTTGCTATTCGCGCCCAAAAAGCCCCGCTGAAGATGGGACAGGAGACCTTGATCGGCCAGAACGGAACCGCGCGCAGCGATATTGCTCCCCACGGCAATGTGCAGTTGGGCGGCGAATTGTGGAGCGCCGCACTGGCGGAAGACGAAGCGCCCATCCCAGCCCATGCACGCGTCGAAGTGGTGCGCGTTGAGGGTCTGCGCCTGATTGTACGCCGCGCCGGCGAATCTGCGGTAAAATAATCCCACTAACTTTATCCTTTTTGATTAAATTTACTACTTTGTGATGCACACCCCTACCCGCGATCGAGTTGATCCGAACAAGCTCAATACCACCCCCCTCCGCCGCCCCAGTTGGATTCGCGTGCGCGCCCCAACCGGCGATACTTATGAATGGCTGCAGTCCTTAGTGCGCGCCAAATCCTTGCACACCGTGTGCGAGGAAGCCTCATGCCCAAATATGGGCGAGTGCTGGGGAGCTGGCGCCGCCACCTTTTTGCTGTTGGGCGATGTCTGCACCCGCACCTGCGGCTTCTGCGACATCAAACGCGGCCAACCCTCGCCGTTGGATTGGCTGGAACCCGAACGCGTGGCGCAGGCCGTAAAGGCCATGCAGCTCAAGCACGCCGTCATTACCAGCGTCAACCGCGACGACAGGCGGGATGGCGGCGCGCCGATCTTCGCCATGCTCATCCGCCGCATCCGCCAACTGCACCCCGGCTGCTCCATCGAAGTCTTGATCCCCGATTTCAAAGGCAGCCTGGAGGCGCTCAAAATCGTGATGGACGCCCGGCCGGAGATTCTCAACCACAATGTAGAAACCGTGCCGCGCCTGTTCAAAACGGTGCAGCCGCAAGATCGCTATGAATGGGCCGCCGCCACCCTCTCCCACGCCAGGCAGCTAGATCCCGAGGTGCTGACCAAATCGGGCCTGATGGTGGGGTTGGGCGAAAGCATGGAGGAGATCAAAATGGTGATGCGCGATCAGCGCAGTTGGGGGGTAGACATCCTCACCATTGGACAATATTTGCAACCCAGCAAACAGCATTTGCCGATTGCCCGCTATTACACGCCTGAAGAATTTGCGGAGCTTAAGCGCTATGGGTTGGAAATCGGCTTTCAATGGGTAGAAAGCGCCCCCTTGGTGCGCTCATCCTATCATGCGGTGGAGCAAGTGCGCGCGTTAAGCGTGGTGCATCGCAAGTTATATGGCGCCGCCCCATCCGATCAGGCGCGCTGAGCTATCACCCGCCCTGGCGCGCTGAGTTTGTCGAAGCGTTGTCGAAGCGCTGCCATCCTTCGACAAGCTCAGGATGCCTACCACCCGCCCTGGCGCGCTGAGTTTGTCGAAGCGCCACTCATCCTTCGACAAGCTCAGGATGCCTGAGGCGGCATAAAACAAAGCATCCCGTCTCCGAAAACCAGAGACGGGATGCCTTGCATAAAAAAACCACTGCGCCAGATTGCCAAAGCCTCTCATAGGCCGGCAACTTTCGACACACTTACTGTTCGGTGTTCCCAGGCTTGGCGGCTTCTTCTTTCTTTTCTTCCTTCGGTTCATCGGGGCCTTTCAAGCCCTCGCGAAAAGCGCGAATACCACCGCCGAGTTCACCAGCGATTTTGCCAATGCGTCCAACACCGAAAACCAAAATCACGATCACCAAAATGATGATCAGTTCGAGGGGGCCGGGGCGAAAACCTCCCATAACAATATCTCCTTCTTTCAAAAAAAATTAACCATCACACCGCCGCTGCGCGGCTTATGACAATCCACGCGGCACAGAAGCACTGTTGACAAAGAAACACCGGCAAAGCTTCCTGCTCGCTATTTTTACTATTATACTCTCATAACAATCAGATTCGCCCATAACTTAGCGAATGTTTACCTGTTTCTGCGCCAGTTGCGATAAAATTGCTTACTGGGTGACCAAACGCATCTCGAATGCGCGCCGCGCCCATTTCTTCGGAGGCAACCATGCGAAAATTTATCGTACCAGTAATTATCGTTCTCCTGCTCGCCATCGCCAGCGTCGTCGCATACCAGGTATCGTCACGCAGCAGCGCTTGCAGGCAATCCGCAACTACCAGACCGAAAACATCGGTCGCGGCAGCTTGACCGCATATATCGGCGCAACCGGCACAGTACGCTCCAACCAGACAACATCACTGGCCTGGGAAACCAGCGGGACGGTCGCCCGGTCAACGTCAGCGAAGGCGCCAACGTCGCAGCCGACCAGGTTCTAGCGACGTTGAAACAGACTTCGCTGGCCCAAAATGTGATCCTGGCGCAGGCCGACCTGGTCAACGCCCAAAAGGCGCTCGACGATCTCCAGCAATCTACGCTCAGCCAGGTGCAGGCAGCCCAAGCCATCTCAACCACCCAGCAGAGCGTAATCGAGGCGCAGCGCGCGTTTGACCAATATGACGAGCAAAAATACAAAGACGACCTCGAAAAAGCGCGCAACGATGTCGTCCAGACCAAAGACGATCTGAAAACCGCCCAGGAAGATTTCGACCCCTACCAAGATTGGGCTGAAGACAATGAAACACGCAAATCTTACAAAGAGAAACTGGACGATGCCCAAAAAGCTTACGATGAAGCGGTGCGCATCTACGATCTCCTGGTAATCGAAAAGTCATTGGCCGAATCCAACCTGGCGCTGGCGCAAGCCAAGCTGGCCGACGCGCAGCGGGATTATGAACGTAAGAAAAACGGCCCAGATGCCCGTGATGTGGCGGCGCAGCAAGCCCGCCTGGAGGCCGCCCAGGCCACACTCGATCTGGCGCAGATTAAGGCCCCCTTTGGCGGTGTGGCGACGCATGTAGATGTCAAACCCGGCGACCCGGCCGCCCCCGGCAAAGTCGTCTTCCGCATAGACGACCTCTCGCGCCTGCTGGTAGATGTGCGCATCTCAGAGGTGGACATCAACCGCATCGCGGTGGGACAGCAAGCCACCCTCAGTTTCGACGCCATCCAGGGCAAAGAATACACCGGCGAGGTCAATGAAGTCTCCAACGTAGGCGTCACCTCGCAAGGGATCGTTGAATTCAGCGTCACCATCCTCTTGACCAACCCCGACGAAGATGTCAAGCCTGGCATGACCGCAGCCGTCAACATCGTGGTGCAGCAGTTCGAGAATGTGATGCTGGTGCCGAACCGGGCGGTGCGCGTGATGGAAGGCCAGCGCATCGTCTACATCATCCAAGACAACCAACTGGCCAGGGTCAATATCACCCTGGGAGCCTCCTCGGACACAATGAGCGAAGTGGCCGGCGGCGGCTTGCAACTGGGCGATGCAGTGGTGCTGAATCCGCCGCTGGTCTTCGACACCAACGGCCCGCCGCCCTTCGCCCGAGGCAGGTGAGCCGTGGACAATAACGCCATTGGCGCAGAAGACAATGTCATCATCGCCCGCGAGCTGGTCAAGGTGTATCAAATGGGCGATATCGAAGTGCATGCCCTGCGCGGCTTGACTATGGAAGTCAAGCGCGGCGAGGTGGTGTCCATCATGGGGCCTTCTGGCTCCGGCAAATCCACCTTGATGAACATCATCGGCTGCCTGGATCACCCCACCTCTGGCGATTACATCCTGGACGGTGAGCACGTCTCCAAATTGACCGGCGATCAACTGGCCACGATCCGCAACCGCAAAGTGGGCTTCATCTTCCAGAGCTTCAACCTGCTGCCGCGTATGAGTGCCCTCAACAACGTGGAACTCCCCATGGTATATTCCGGCTTAAACCGCGGGCGGCGCGAGCGCGCCAGGGCCGCCTTGGACGCGGTCGGTCTGGCCGATCGCATCCATCACCGTCCCAACGAACTGTCCGGCGGACAGCAGCAGCGCGTGGCAATCGCCCGGGCGCTGATCAACGACCCGGCCATCATCCTGGCCGATGAACCGACCGGCAACCTGGACACCAAATCGGGCAAAGAGATCATGGAACTGCTGCTCTCGCTCAACCGCGAACACGGCACCACCCTGGTCATCGTCACCCACGCTCCGGACGTGGCCGAACAAACGCAGCGGGTGATCCGCATCCGCGACGGGGTGACGGAGGCGCAATTATGAACATCTTGCAATCTTTCATCGAGGCGCTCAACAGCCTGTCTTCCAACAAACTGCGCTCCGCCTTGACTATCCTGGGCATCGTGATCGGGGTCGGGGCAGTTATCGCCCTGGTATCCATCGGGCGCGGGGCGCAAGGCGCCATCACCGATTCAATCCAGGGCATCGGCTCCAATCTGCTGTTCGTCTTTTCGGGCGGCTCCACCAACGATGTGCGCAACCCCAAACCGCTGACCTTAGGCGATTTCAACGCCATCACCGACCCCTTTGCCGCCCCTTCGGTGGCTATGGTGGCGCCTCTGCTGCAAGGCAGCGCCGAATTGAGCTTCGGCAGCGAAAGCGCCCGCATCCAACTGGCTGGCGTGACGCCCGACTACAGCATCATTCGCAACTGGAACGTGACGGAGGGCGAATTTATCAACGAGGCCCACATACTCGGACGCGCCTCAGTGGTAGTATTGGGGGTTGACGCGGCGGACAAGCTCTTTGGACGCAAAGCTGGCGTCACCGGCGAGACCGTGCGCATCGAGGGGCAGCCTTTTCGCGTGCTGGGCGTGCTGGAGATGAAAGGCGGCGGCAGTTTCGGCAGCCAGGACGAACTGGCTCTGGTGCCTTTGACCACCGCCCAAACCCGTCTGCTGCGCCGCAGTACGCGCGACCGCGTGGATGCGCTGATGGTGCAGGCGGTCAGCGCCGAGGCGGTGCCTTACGCCACCGAAGAAGTAGCGCAAATTTTGCGCGCCCGCCACCGCACTGAGATCGGCAAAGACGATTTCACCATTTTCACCCAGGAGGATTTCCTGGCGACGGTCGGCACGATTACGAATGTGCTGACAATCTTCCTGGGAGGCATTGCCGCCATCTCGCTGCTGGTGGGCGGGATCGGCATCATGAACATTATGCTGGTTTCGGTCACAGAACGCACCCGCGAGATCGGCCTGCGCAAAGCAGTGGGGGCGCACAAGATCGATATCCTGATCCAGTTTTTGACCGAATCCTCGGTCTTGAGCCTGATCGGGGGGCTGATCGGCATCGGTCTGGGCTGGCTGATCTCGTTCATCGTGGCGCGCATTGCGGCGGCCAACAACGCCGCCATCAACCCGGTCTTGGGCCTGGACATCATCCTGCTGGCAACGATCTTCTCGACGGCGGTCGGTCTGTTCTTTGGGCTGTACCCCGCCAACCGCGCCGCCAGCCTGGAACCGGTCGAGGCGCTGAGGTATGAGTGAGGAGAACACGGATTTGCACGGAGGAGAGGGCGCGGTGCAAAAGGAACCGCGCTTTCAACAGATGAAAATGGCAACGCGGAGTCCACAGAGAAAAAACTCAGCGGACTCCGCGCTCTCCGCGGTGAAGTCTTTTAAGGCGCGATTCTCAAAGTCGTTTGCAAAAACTGCACCGCGCCCCAAAGTTAAAAAAGCTTGACTTTTAAGGAAAAAATACTACAATCAAATTGAAAAGAGCGCGGTCGCAAACGTACCGTATGGACGGAGGCCCACAAGGCACAGACCAGCCCCCCCTAACCACGGGGGCTTTTCGTTTTTAAGCCAGTCCGCTTAACCAGGTAAAGTTTTCGCGCAAGCAGGCCAGTTTCTCCGCCGGGCTGCTGCCAGGGACTTCGCATTCGTAAGTGAACGGGCCGGGGTAGCCAATGGCGACAAGGGCCTGGATCAGCGCCGGCCAATCCAGCACGCCTTTGCCGGGCAGCCAGTGCTTTTCGTCCAGCGCGTCGCAGTCGGAGATATGGGTGGCGATCAGGCGCGGCCCCAGAGCGCGCGCCGTCTGCGCCAGTTCGGCATAGCGCCCCATCAGGTGGTTGACATCCAGGCAGACGCCGAAAGTCTCATCCCCCAGGCGGTCAAGGAGAGCGTTCAATTCCGCCAGGCTGTTGCCGAGGCAGGTGCGCGGCAGGTACTCAATGGCAATGCGCCGTCCCGCTGCCTTAGCGCGCTGGCCCACCACGGTCAACCCCTCCACCGCCCGCTCGAAACGGCGGCTGCGCTCGTCCGCCGTGATCGGCTCGGCGCTGGCGTGGGCGACGATGATCGGAATGTCCAGTTCGGCGGCGATCTCCACCGCCTGCAAGCCATCAGCGACCGCCTGCTGCCAGGTCTCAGCCGCCAGGCTGGAATAATCGCTCTTCGCGCCGAACAGAGAGTGCAGGGAAGAGGCGCGCAAATGTCCGTCGGCGAGAAGCTGCCGCACCGCGGCGCGCTGGCCCGGCGCCGCGACTTGCATGAAGTTAATCTCGACAGTTTGCACACCGGCGGCGAGCAAGTCCTGGTGCAGCGCTGCATCGTACTCGCTGCCGAAGAAGATGAGTGAAACGCCAAAGGGGAAGGGGGATGAGATGGTCATAAGCTGCTCCTGATCAGAGTTGGACAGAACGCATGTCTGCGCGGCTGTATTATATCAAGCGGGGGTTCGGAATTTCACTAACGAGAGTATAATCCAAAGCCAACGGTGTGCGCAAGAAAGCGGGGCGCGCCTTGCCAAAAATGGCCTCACTGGTAGCCGCTGAAGTTTCAGCCGGGATGCCGCCAGATCAGGCCGTGCTGCGGGCGGCAGAGTTGCCTGACCCACTCGCCGGTCTGTTGGGTGAAGCCGTTTCACACGCCCGCTAAACACACCACCTGGACGAACTAGTGGGTGTGATTGATGCCTGGCAGGTTAGAGCGTAACCAGGAAGCTGGTGATCAGGCGTCGCTGGCTTTATCTACATCCGGGTCTGGTTCTTTGCGCTCTTTAATATTGCCGCGACTGGCGACCCAAGCCCCCAGGCTGCGTGCAAATATCATCAGGTCTGAACGCACCGAGCGATGGCGCAGGTAAGATAGCTCCAAGGAACGGTGCAGGTCAGGTTGTTGGGCGCGGCTGGGTGTCCAGCGCCGACCCAACTGCAGCACCGCGGGGTTCAGGATTCCGGGGCGGGCCTGGAAATATTCCTGCCATGACGGATCCTGCATATCCACAAACTGTGGTTCCATTGGGCGCGGGCCGACCAGTGTCAAGTCACCGCGCAGCAGGTTCACCAGCATAGGCAAGTGGTCCAATGACAGGCCACGGATAAGCCTGCCCACATGCGTCAGATGCAACCCGTCCGGACCTGCCCGCAGCGTGCGGAAGCGCTGCAGGCGGAAAGGCCTGCCCCGTTCACCTACCATCATAGGCGTATACAACACTGGGCGCCCCGACTCCAGCCAGATCAGCAGGCTGATCAGCCCGCACAGCGGCGCCGATAACAGCAGACCACCTGCCGCAAACACCAAATCAATGCAGCGCAGCATCATTATCTTTTCCTGGCATTCCATGGCGGATCTTCCTGATCTCGACAATTTCATTCTTGAGCTTATAAATAATTATCTCTGACTGGAGTTTTTTGCCAATATTTTCACCCTTCCAAGGGGCTGGTTGTGGCTGAACTCGTTTAATTTTAGCATCATTTGTGGATGAAAGTTTGCGAGGGTATCGCTCATTCTGCTGGCGTAGAGACCGCGCGGCGAAGATCGGCTTTTACCGGCTCAACAATGTATAATAATCCAGAGCAGCGCGAACCGCGTTCCTGCCCAAAAGAAAACGCGCAATCTTTCACTGCGCGATATTCCGGAGGTTGCCATGTCTGAAGCGATGATACGCAAACAAATCTATCTCCCCAAACGGCAGAATATCTTGCTGAAACGGCTTGCCAACCAGCGCGGCGTCAGCGAAGCCGAGATTATCCGCCAGGCATTGGCGCGCGAAGCTGAAGCCCCCAACCCACTGCAAGATAGCGAAAAGGCCTTTGCTCAAATGTTGGCGTTTGCCGAAGCGCGCAAAGCCAAATACGCCGATCAGGGCGAGCCTTTCCAATGGAATCGGAATGAGTTGTACGAAGAGCGCGAAGCCCGCTGGTTCAAACCAGAAGCAGAAAAATAACTATGCCTCGCATTCTACTGGATACCAATATCCTGGTCTATTTTTATGACCATCATTCTCCTCAAAAGCAAAACCAGGCCCGGCTGCTCATTAGAGGCCTATCAGCGAACAAAACCGGGTACATCAGCGCGCAAAACCTCTCCGAGTTTGCCAGTTCAACCATGCGCAAGCTTAAACCGCCCTTTACACCGACTGAGGCGCTGGATGAAGCCAATCTGCTGGCAAACACGTTGCACGTATTGGACCTGACGCCGCAAATTGTTTTAGAAGCGGTGCGCGGCGTGCGCGATCATCAACTTTCCTACTACGATGCTCAAGTCTGGGCGACCGCGCACCTCAACCAAATTCCAGTCGTTTTGAGCGAAGACTTCCAAGATGGACAGAATCTTGAAGGGGTGCGCTTTGTGAATCCTTTCTTGGACGCCTTCAAAATCACCCAATGGCTCTAAACCAGGTACACCATGAAAAACCAAGTCCAACTCATCACCTATGCGGACCGGCTGAGCGGCGGGGGACTGGCCGAACTGAGAGACCTGCTCAACGGGCCGCTGGCCGGCCTGTTCGGCGGCGTGCATATCCTGCCGTTTTACTACCCCATCCACGGGGCGGATGCTGGCTTCGACCCAATTGACCATACCGCGGTAGACCCCTGCCTGGGGAGTTGGGCGGAGGTCAAAGCCCTGGGAGGCGAAGTAGACCTGATGGCCGACCTGATCGTCAACCACGTCTCGGCGCAGTCGCCGCAGTTCCTGGATTATTCCGCCAGGGGGGAGGCTTCGCCCTACAACGGCCTATTCTTGACGATGAGCAGCGTCTTCCCCAACGGCGCTGCCGAGGCGGAATTGCTGACCATCTACCGCCCGCGCCCCGGCCTGCCCTTCACCTACACCACGCTCAAAAACGGGCAAAAGCGCCTGCTCTGGACCACTTTCACCAGCCAGCAAATAGACATTGATGTGACCAGCCCGCAAGGGCAGGCCTATTTACAGTCCGTCTTGCAAACACTGCACGAGAACGAGGTGCGCATGGTTCGCCTGGATGCGGTGGGCTATGCGATCAAAAAACCGGGCAGTAACTGCTTCATGATCCCGGAGACGTATGCTTTCATTGAGGCGCTGACGCAGCAGGCCAGGGCGCTGGGGATCGAAGTGCTGGTCGAAATCCATTCCTACTACCGCAAGCAGATCGAGATCGCCCGCCAGGTGGATCGCGTCTATGACTTTGCCCTGCCGCCGCTGGTGCTGCACACCCTCTTCAGCCGCACAGCGCACGCCCTGAAGCAGTGGTTGGCGATCAGCCCGCGCAACGCCGTCACTGTGCTGGATACGCATGATGGCATCGGCGTGATTGACGTGGGAGCAGACAGCGCCGATCCGCAAGGACGGCCGGGCCTGCTTCCGCCGGCGGAACTGGACGCCCTGGTGGAGAGGATTCACGCCAACAGCCAGGGGCAGAGCCGCCAGGCGACCGGCGCAGCGGCCTCCAACCTGGATCTGTACCAGGTGAACTGCACCTTTTACGATGCGTTGGGGCGCAGCGACCGCGACTATTTGCTGGCGCGCGCCATCCAGTTCTTTGCCCCCGGCGTGCCGCAGGTCTACTATGTAGGGCTGCTGGCCGGCGAGAACGATATGGCCCTGCTGGCGAAAAGCAGCGTCGGGCGCGACATCAACCGTCACCATTACACCGCGGCGGAGGTTGCAAAGGCCGTGCAGCGCCCGGTCGTCCAGGCGCTGTTCGATCTGATCCGCTTCCGCAACCAGCACCCGGCCTTCAACGGCAGTTTCAGCCTGCCCCCCACCGGCGATGACGCCCTCGCCATGCGCTGGGAGCATGGCGAGGAGTGGGCGCTGCTGGAGATTGACC
>CAIQJJ010000408.1 GCA_903872065.1 uncultured Anaerolineales bacterium
GATCTGGCTAAATTATTGACCCAGCCTGAGATTCGAAATGCCTGGCTGCAATATTACAGCCGTTATGCACACGTAAATGATTATTTCCGGTTAGCATCGCAGTATTCAAACCAGACAGGAATGGTGAGTGGCAAGAGGACCAGCATTGACCTTAATCTCTACAAACTTTTCTTAGAACAATCTTTTAACCTGCTAAGGTCTGGCGGCTTTTGTGGCATTGTACTTCCTAGTGGTATTTATACCGATCTAGGAACCAAACAATTACGCGAATTACTTTTTGGACAATCACAAATCACAGGTTTATTTTGCTTTGAGAATAGGAAAGAGATTTTTGATGGAGTGCATCGAAGTTTCAAATTTGTGGTGTTGACATATCAAAAAGGGGGAATCACCGATGAATTTCCTGCTGCTTTTATGCGTCATGATCCGACAGAACTGGTTGGTTTCCCGTACCAGGGGGGAATTTCTATACCTGTGGATTTAATTCGCCGGTTGTCACCAGACACTTTATCAGTAATGGAATTTACTAATGCTAATGATGTGCAAATCGCAGAAAAAATGGGATATTTCCCCTTGTTTGGAGAACCCATAAAGGAAACATGGAATATAGAATTCCATCGTGAATTTCACATGACTGGTGATAGTCATTTATTTAGAACCAGTAATTGTGAGGATTGTCTACCCCTTTTTGAAGGGAAAATGATACATCAGTTTACTCATGTATTTTCTGAACCGCGTTATTGGATAAAAACATCCGATGGACGAAAAGCTTTATTGGGCAACACACAAGAAAGGAAGCAACAACTCGATTACCAAAGCTACCGATTAGTTTATAGATCTATAGCAAGTAGTACAAATGAAAGAACAATGATATCTACGATTTTGCCACCAAATGTATTTTTTGGACATTCTATGAATGCGGCTACAGGCATAAAAGAATATGATGTTTTACTTTATGTGGTAGCCATTTTAAATAGTTTTGTTATTGATTATTCCTTGAGGTTAAGAGTGGCTGCCAATCTTACGATGTTTTATATCTACCAACTACCCGTTCCTCGTCTGACAGCAAAAGACCCGGCCTTTGCGCCCATCGTCCAGCGCGCTGCCCGGCTGATCTGCACCACGCCGGAGTTCGATGACCTGGCGCGGGAAGTGGGATTGGGCAGCCACAAAAATGGGGCTGCCGACCCGGTCGAGCGCGCTCGCCTGCGGGCTGAGTTAGATGGGCTGGCGGCTCATTTGTACAACCTGACAGAAGAAGAATTTGCGCACATTCTCAATGCCTTCCCCCTGGTGGCCGACCCGGTCAAAGTGGCGGCGCAGAATGCGTATCGCGATGTGGAGAGAGGGTTGTTGAAGTGAAGACGTTTGTACCGCGAAGGACACGAAATGGCGCGAAAGACGCGAAAGGTAGCCGGCGCGCTTTTCGTGGCCTTTCGCGTCCTTCGCGACTCAGTCCCCTCGCTGTTGAAGTGAATGCGTTTGCGCAAGGGCGGTGCGCCCTTCGCTCTTTTCGCGCCCTTTCGCGTCTTTCGCGACTCAGTCCCCTCGCTGTTGAAGTGAACGAGTTTGCGCAAGGGCGGCGCGCCTTTCGCGCTTTTCGCGCCCTTTCGCGTTCTTCGCGATCCACCCCCCTTACCCCGGAGTAATTGTATGTCCCCTCAACCACCCTCCCGTAAAGGTTATGATTTTTCGGCGCTTTCCTATGCCGTCATTGGCGCTTGCCAGGATGTGCAGCGGCAGTTGGGCGTCCACTGCATGGAAGTGGACTATCAACGCGCTTTGGCGATTGCCTTGAGCAAGCGCGGGCTGAAATGGCAGCGAGAAGTCGAAATTCCGATTGCGTATGATGGCATTGTGGTGACGAAGCGGCGGGTGGATTTCGTGATCGAAGATGATCGGGATCAACTGATCCTGGAAATGAAAGCCGCCAGTCAGATCAAACCTGAAGATGTAGAACAATGCTTGTTGTATCTGCATCAGGGCGGTTACCGGTTGTGCTTGTTGGTCAATTTTGGCGAGAAACCGCTGAAACCGAGGCGGTTTGTTCATACCCCTGATCGTGTAGAGGATATGAAAAACGGTTAAGCGTTCCGTGTAATCTTTTCGCTTGAAGAGCTTTAAAGCGATCCAGGATAGCGGATCGGTCAGTCGCCCTGCGCGGCGCGGCCCGAACACCCCCTGCCGGCAGGCGAAAAAGGATTACAATCAGGCATCTACCCTGTCTTTGAGCGAGGCGTTGAGATGCTCCCAGTCTTGTTGGTGCATGGCATTGACGATACAGCGGCGCGCATGAAGCATATCCAGCGCGCCTTGTTGGCGGCCGGCTTCCCTCACGTGCGCGCCATGCAGATTTCGCCGCCGGATGGCTCGATCCCGCTGGAGGCGATGGGGGCGCAGGTGCGCCAGGAGGCGGCGCAGCTTCTCTTCGCCAGCGGCGCGGCCCAGGTGGATGTTGTGGCCTACAGTATGGGGGCGCTGGCGACGCGTTACTTCATCCAGCGCCTGGGTGGGCAGGCGCTCGTGCGGCGCTATATTTCGCTGGCCGCGCCGCATCACGGCACCTACCTGGCCTACCTGCGTCCGAACGCCGGGGCGCGGCAGATGCGCCCGGGCAGCGCCTTGCTGCAGGCGCTAAACGCCGACCGCGCCAGTTGGGGACAGGTGGAGGTGTATTCGTTTTGGTCGCCTTTTGACCTGATGGTGCGGCCGGCGCGCAGCGCGCAGTTGGAATGGGCGCACGACCGCCGCTTCAATGTTTTGCTGCATCCGTGGATGAGTTCGGATCGAAGGGTGATCCGCGCGGTAGTGGAAAGTTTGGGTGATGAGAAATGATGAATGAACTTGTTTTTGCCATTGTTGGGGCTGGTTCCAGCTATACCCCCGAAATCGTCGAGCGGTTGGCGGGGATGCGCCAGGCGCTGCCGGCCACGAAGCTGGTCTTGATGGACATCAACCCGGCGCGGCTGGAGACGGTGGCCGGTTTCTGCCGCCGCTTTGCCGCCCACCTGGAACTGCCGCTGCAAATTGAGACGACGACCGACCTGCGCCAGGCGGTGGCCTCGGCCAGGTTTGTCATTGTCCAGGTGCGCGTGGGCGGCAACGCGCAGCGCGTGCTGGACGAGAAAATCCCGCTCAAATATGGGATCATCGGGCAAGAGACGACCGGGCCGGGCGGCATGTTCAAAGCCCTGCGCACCATCCCTGTCATCCTGGAGATCGCCCGGGCGGTCGAGGCGCTCAACCCCAATGCCCTGATCATCAACTACGCCAACCCCACCGGCCTGAACGCTGAAGCGGTGCAGCGTTTCACCGCGGCCAATTTCGTCGGGCTGTGCTCGGGGGCCTTCTTCCCGCGCGATGCGATCAGCCAGGCCCTGGGCGTCCCCAAGGAGAGTGTCTATTATGATTATTTCGGCCTCAACCACCTCAACTTTGCCTATCATTTGAGTGTGAACGGACGCCCGTTGAGCGAGGCCGAGTTCGAGCGCGTGGCGGAGAGCATTTACGGCGGGCATGCTGTGGCGAGC
>CAIQJJ010000409.1 GCA_903872065.1 uncultured Anaerolineales bacterium
AACCCACAGCCTTGCCGCTTTGTGGGTCTACGAAGTTGAGCGGCGTGTAGTCATTGCCCGTCACCGCTTTAACCGTTCGCCCGCCCAGGTCAGGCAGACGCAGCGTCGCCGGCGCAGAATTGATATTGCGCGAAACCGCTGGTTGGATGGCCGCCGTGGGCGCTTCAGTGGGGGCGGTCGTGGCTGTGGCCTCTTGCGCTTCAGTCGGCGCCGCCTCTGTGGGCGCTTCGGTCGCGGTAGGCGCGTCCGTCGGGGCGCTGGTTGCGGTCGCTTCTGCGGCTTTCGTCGGCTCTTTGACAGCCGTGGCTGCCGGCGCTTGGGTTGGCGACTGGGTGGGGGCGGCTGGCGCGCAGGCTGTCAGCACGAGCGCCAGCAGCGCCAGCAGGTTGATCAAATGCGAAAACTTTTTCATACTTCTTTCTTCTCCTTCAGGGAGAATTATACTAGCGTTCTTTGAGTTTTTTGGCGGCTTCGGCCAGTTCTTTGGCATTCTGCTGAATCTTTTTTAGCGCCTCGACCGCATCATCTACCCCTTGCTGCCCGCAGCGGAAGATGGCCTCATCGAGCCAGACCGCTTCGTGTTCGCAGGCGCGTTCAGCTTCAGGCAGATTCATCTCCTCAAACTTGAAATACTGTGGGAAGGCATTCGGCACTGCCAGTTTTGAGTTTTGCGGCTGGAAAAGTGTGTAGTGGTGCATCGCCTCGTAGCCCGTCCAACAGTCAACCCCTTCGGCGTCCAGCGCCGCGCAAACCATATCATGCTCCAGGCCAAATTCTTCTGGTTTCACGGCGAAAACATAGCGGTAGAATGAACGCGTTGTGTGCCGGGGATCGCGCTGGAGCACCCGCACCCCACTGACTTCGCTCAACGCCTCATCCATGTAGGCGGCCATGGCTTCGCGCTGGCGCGCTTGTTCGGGGAAACGTTCCAACCCGACCAGGGCCAATGCGGCGATAATTTCGCTCAGGCGGAAGTTTGATCCCATCAGGTATTCTCCATCGTGAGTTTCTGGCCCGCCGCCTGCCTGGTGCGGACGTCCGCAGTCAATAATTCCCGCCGCTCTGCCGGCCATGACCGCATCGCGGCAGAGCAGAATGCCGCCCTCGCCGCTGGTCAGGATTTTCGAGGATTGCAGCGAAAACGAGCCGAAATCGCCGATGGTGCCTGCCCCCTGGCCGCGCCATTTGGCCCCGTGGGCGTGGGCGCAGTCTTCAATCACGATCAGGTGATGGCGAGTGGCGATCTCCATCAGTGCATCCATATCGGCCATCTGATGTCCCAGGTGAACTGGGATGATGGCGCGGGTGCGCGAGGTGATGGCTCTTTCGACGGCTTTGGGGTCTATGCAGTAGGTCTGGGGGTCTACATCTGCGATGACCGGGATCGCCCCGGCAGCCATGGGCGCGGCGGCGGTCGCCTGGAAGGTATAGGCCGGCACAATGACCTCATCGCCCCAGCCGATTCCGGCGGCGCGGCAGGCCACTTCCATGGTGATGGTGCCATTGGCCATTGGCACTGCATAGCCGCCGCCTTGCAGCGCGGCAAACTGCTCTGCCAGTGCCGCGGTCTTTGGCCCTGGGTAGGGAAAGCCACCCCAGCGGCCCGAGCGAATCACCTCGGTCACTGCGTCAATGTCGCGCTGATCCCAGACAGGCCAGGCAGGGTAAGGTTCGAGGCGAGCTTTTGGCCCGCCGAGGAGAGCAAGTTCGGACATAAAAGACTCCATTGAAGATAAAAGGATGGTTATACTTGGTGTGATCAGGAATTGCTGGCGGCGGCGAACAATTGGCGCAGCGCCTCGACCACGCGCGGCCCCATTTGCTTGCCGATAGACATCGTTTCTTCATAATGCTTGCCAGGTCTGAAGGGATTAAGCGGGTAGCGGAAGTCCTCGGCTGGCAAGATATAGCCCACTTTCATCGTTGCTGCTCCTTTTCTATGATTGCGCAGAGGCAATTTCCTGCAGCAGCTCTTTGGCAGATTGCAATACCGTGGCGCGCAGTGGGCCGGTTTCCAGGCCGCTCATTTTCATTCCTAGCAGCACCCCACCGATCACCGGCGGCGCGTTCAATCGCACCAGTCGCGCGCCCGGCGCCAGACGGTGAATCGTCTCGCGCATACTTTCCGCCATTAAGGGATGGCCGTCATGCAAACTGCCGATCAGCACCACCTCAAACTGATCGTTTTCCAGTCCCACCTGGCGAATCGCCCCACAGGCCATTTGTCCTAGTTCCTCGCCTATCGCACGCACCACCTCAAGCGCCGCAGCGTCCCCCTCAGAAGCAATCTGAAACACCAGCCGTGCATCGTGTTGGTTGAAGACATACCGATCCAGGTAAAGCCCCTCCACCAGATCGAAGAGATCGACGGCGTTGAAGCGGCGCAGAAAGGCCTGGGAAAGCGCTGTTTTAGGCCCGCGTTGATTCCATTCATAAGTCACTGCCCGCAAAGCCATACACACCACGCCGTACCCACCGACCCATTCGTTGGACCAGTGCGCCGCGCCTCCCACCATGCGCCCCTCGCGCTGTGTCCGGCTCAGAGCGCGTACATTGCAGCCTGACCCGGCGACGACAGAGACTCCCCAGCCTTCGGACGTACCTGCCCAAATACCCAATGTGGCGTCGTTCACGATCTCCAGCGGGCAGTTCAGCCCTAGCGGGGCAATGGCCTGCAAGTGATCGGCGCGCTGCGAGGGCCAGTCGAAGCCCCCCATGCCCATCCCGGCTCCGGCAATGTCCGCGCGCTCGATTTGCGCCATCTTGAGCGCCTGGGCGAGAATTTCCTGCAAGACCTTGGTCAGCCCGGCGTAACCGACCACTTCCCAGTTGCCAGGGCCGCCGCAACCAAAACCGACCGCTTTGCCCAATTCATCGGCAATCAGGGCATGGCTCTTGCTGCCGCCGACGTCAATTCCGAGATAATACTTCATCCGTTTCTCCTTGTCCTGGCGTGTGCGCGATGCCAAACGCCAGATTGTGTTTGCGACAATACGAAGGCAGTTCGCGTAGGGTTTGGGCGATCATCGCCTCCGTCAGCCGGTCTAGTGGGATGTGGCAGTCGCGCAGGGCTTGTTCCAGGCGCTCTGTGGCTTGTCCTTGCAGGCGGGCGGCGATCAGAATCCCCGGCCCCACCAAATCTCCATGCGGCCAGCCATGCCCACTGAGATTTTCTACCGCGTAGGCGAAATAATGTTCGCTGCCCTCTTCAGGTCGTGAATGGCCGATCAAATTGCACAATTGTACTTCCATTGCCAGGCAGTCAAGCAGTTGTTTCAAGCCGCCCGGGTCGCCGCGGCCGGCTGCCGCGGCGCAATCGAGCGCCCCTTGCAAAATTGCCTGCGCGGCGTCGTAAACCCAGGGGGTAAAGGCCATACCCGGCGGGTTCATCCCTTTCTCCTCGGCAAACTGCCAGTCCCATGCGCCGGTAGCGATGGATAGGACATCCGTTATGCCGGCGGCGCGCAGATGGGCTGGAGCGGAGCCGATCTCCTCCAGGTCCACCAACAGGCATTCCGGCGGCTTGGTCTCAATATAATAGACACAGCCATCTCGCCGGATGCCAGAAGCCCAGGTGAGAAAAGCATCCACCGTCAGCGCTGTGGGGATGCAAACCAGGGGTAGATTGAGTTTGCTCGCCAGGTATTTTCCCGCGTCTGCCGTCAGCCCGCCCCCGACCGCATATACCACCGCCTCTTTCTCTAAACGGGAAGGGGGATGAGGGGATTGGCCGGCTTCATGGAGACCTGCCCATGCGCCCAGGCGCGCCCGCAGCGCCTCCCAATGACTCAAGGTAGCCTCTTGCACCTCCAGGAGGGCGGCTGCCGGCAAACGCAGCCTCTCTTTCACCGCCTCCCAGGCCGGCGGCGAAGTGACCAGCAAAACCGGGCGCGTTTCTTCCACCTGCGCCAGCGAAATCAACTCGATGTGTGGTAATGGATAAATGGGACTCACCGCTATTGCGCTATGCGCCTCCCAGGTGTTTCTTCAGCGCCGTTGCAACCGGTTGGTTGCAAATGCACTGGCTGAGTTGAAAGGCTTGCAGCATCCGATCCAGTTCGGTTTCCGATTTATCCTTGAACAGGTTGGCGTAGGGCGTTTGCAGGAACTGCGCCAGGTAGCCGAACAATGTGTATTGGGCAAACCACCGCCGGTCAATTGGCAAGTGAATGCCCAGCCGCATGAGTTCCGTATCAATCGTGTCAGCAGTCGTTTTCATCGCTCGCGCCACCGCGCCTTGCGGCATTTCATCTTCCCAGTCGGCTGCCTGGTGTTTGGCCTGCAAGATTGGCTGAATGCACTGGACATATTCCGCCTGCGGCAAGAGATTATACGTTCCCATTGAGGCGATGTCCTTCCATGTCCAGATCGCCCAATGCACCCCGGCCGAGTCGAAGACGCCCAACTGATCATCCAGCGCCGCGGCGCGATAAGCGACGGCTTCGGGATAGCCAGCATACCAGACTCCGAACTCGCCCACAAAGATCGGCTTGCGATGTTTGAAGGCCAGGCGCGTTCCGCTGTGCATGCCGAACTCGGCTGCGACGATATCGCGATTCCAGTACAGGCCGTCAATTTCGCCTGGATAGGGTTTGCCGCCGCCAGTAGGGGGCATATAGTTGTGAGTGCTGACTACCAGGTTGTCATCGAAAGTGACATCCAGCCCGTCAAATTCGCAGGCGAAATTATCCCCCTCGACAAAGAGAATGTGCTGCGAGTCGATCTGGCGGATGGCGGCTGCGGCGCGGCGGTAGACCGCGTTCAGCGCCTCCCAGTCGTAGTACGAGGCGTCATACTGTTCGTATTCAAGCCGCGTCAGCGGCTCGTTCATCAGGTCGTAGCCGGCCAGGGCAGGATGATCTTTGTACCGGCGCGCCATTTGCTCCCATAAGCCCACAAACCGATCCTGGAAAAGTTTGTGTTGGTAAAGCAAGATATGCACGTGAGCATTATCGCTGTGCCAATCGGGGTTGTGCCAGCCGGGGACAGCGTGAAAATCAAGGATAACATACAGGCCGTGGCGCGCACACCAGTCTAGCGCCTGATCCAGGCGTCGGAAGCCCGCCTCAAGGTATTCAAACGGGCGCTCGTCGCGTTCGAAATGGCGGTAGTTGAAGGGGATGCGCAGCACATTGGCTCCCAGGTCTGCCATGGCTTGCACGTCCTCTTCAGTGAAGAAATAATCCAGCAGGCGGTCGAAGAAAAATTGCGCTTTCTCGCGGCCCAGGATGCGTCCCATCGTGGCGCGCAGGTTGTGTTCAGCGCCCACAGAACCGTTGATGAAATCTTCCATGTTCAGCCAGCCGCCAATGTTGAAGCCGCGCAGGTGTATGGGCTGTCCGGATTCGTTGACAATTTGGCCGTTTGCCACATGTAAAATCTGCATAGTGTTAGCTCCTTTAGGATAGGCGTGAAAGTGGTTCGATGATCTTGAAGAAAATCGCGGCGGTTTACCCTGTTATTCTTTCAACCCGGTCAGTTTGATGCCCTGGATGAACGTCTTCTGCGCAAAGAAGAAAGCGATCACAATCGGGATGGTGAAAACCGTCGCCGCGGCCATCATTTGATTCCAGACCATGGTATGCTGACCTTGAAAATCTTGCAGACCGAGCGCCATGGTGAAATTCTTGGCGCTGTTCAAGAACAGCAGCGGCCCGGTGAAATCATTCCATGCCCATAAAAAGGTGAAGACCGTAATCGTCGCCAGAACGGGCGTCGAGAGCGGCAAGATCACGCGGGTAAAAATATCCCATTCAGACGCCCCGTCCACCCGCGCCGCGTCGCACATTTCTTCGGGAATGGTGCGGAAGAACTGCCGCAGCAAGAAGACATCGTAGGCGTTGGCAAAAAAGGTGGGGATAATCAAAGGTAAGAACGAGTCGCCCCAGCCCAAAATATCATTGAACATAATATAGAGTGGGATCATTGTCACCTGGAACGGCAGCATCATCGTCGCCAGCACCAGGATGAACAACAGGTCGCGCCCGGGGAACTTGATCCGCGCGAAGGCATACGCCACTGGCGTATTCGAGAACAGGGTGCCGACGATCGAGAAGAAAGCGATGATCAGGCTGTTTTTGAGATACACCCAAAAGCTCGCCCCCACGCTGGGCCGGCTGCCGCGCTGCATGGCGTCGGAGAAGTTTTGCCAACGGAAACTGATCTCCTCGATCGGGGCGGCGATGCGCGTTTTTCCCTGCTGAATTTTGTATTTCAGCACTGTACCCGGCTGCGCCGGGTCAACAAACTCGCCGACCCCCTCCGTGATTTTGATCAGCGCAAGCTGTTTGACGCCCGTCTCGGTTTGGACGTTATAGAGCGGCAGCATCTCGCCGTTGACCGCCACGCGTTTGTAATCATAAGGCAAGAAACGCGGCGGTGTGTGAGAAACATCCTGATCTGGCTTAAAAGCGGTCAGCAGCATCCACAGAAAGGGAATCACAAAGAACAGGCCGGTCAGGATGATCAGCCCATGACTCAGCACAGACTGGATCAGCCGGCGCATTTGCGCTTGTTGGAGACGGTTTTGGCGCTGCTCATAAGACTCGAGGTCGTTGGAGGGAATGGCTGGAGGGAGGGTCTGGCGGCTCATGGCGTTACCCTGCATAATAAGTGAACCGCTCGCTGGCTTTGAGCAGCAGCACAGTGCAAACCAGGATGATCACAAACAACACCCAGGCCATGGCGGAAGCATACCCCATCTTTAAGAACAAGAAGCCGTTCTGAAATAGATAGATACTGTAAAACAGCGTCGAGTTAAGCGGCGCGCCCAGGCTGTTGCCGCCGCGAAACACATAAGCCTGGGCAAAGTATTGAAACATACCGATCACGCCAGTGATCAGGTTGAACACCGTGATCGGCGATACCATGGGGATGGTGATATGCCGCAGCCGCTGCAGCCAGCTTGCCCCATCCAGTTCAGCCGCTTCCATCAAGCTGATCGGCACATCTTGCAGCCCCGAAAGGTAAACCATGATCGTCCCGCCCATGCCCCAGATGCCGAGCAGGATCAGAGATGGCTTCGACCAATCGGGGCTGCCCAACCAGTTAGGGCCATCAATGCCGAACGCTCCAAGCATTGTGTTCATCAAACCTGTGCGCGGATTGAGAATCCACAGCCACAGGATCGTGCTGGCTACGGTCGGCACGATGGATGGCAGAAAGTAGATCACGCGGTAGATAGACTGCCCGCGCACTTTCAGATTGAGCAAGACGGCGCAGAAGAACGACATCAGCAGCGTGACCGGCACCCCGATGATCACCATGTACACCGTATTGCTCAACGATTTCCAAAACAACTCATCGTTGAACAAAGCAGTGTAGTTTTGCAGCCCAACGAACTCCAGCGGGGCTTTGGGATGGTATTCCGCAAAGCTGTAAACCAGCGAAGCAGCCATTGGGTAGAGGGTGAAGGCGAAGAAACCGATCGTCCAGGGCAAAAGAAAGATCATGCCCAGGACAAAGTTCTCGCGTGTGCGGCGGCTCCATTTGACTTGCTGCCGTTTGCCCTGGCGGGCGCTCTTCAGCATCGAAGATAACTCATCCATCTTGCTCTCCAGTTAAATCCATAAGCTTGCCCATGAATGGGTAAGCTTATGGACTTTGTTTTACTTCATGCTCTCTTGGAATTTCGGCTCAAATTCTTTCTGGATGGCGTCCAGTTTTTCTTTCGCATCTGCGCCGGTGTGCAGCACCTCTTCCTCAGCCTGGCCCAGGGCGTCGTTCAGTTCCAGCGAAAGCGGCGTGGTGATAACGGCATAGGCGTTCTTGCTGGCCATCAGATCAACAAAGATCTTGAACTTGGGGTTGATGTTGAAGCACGGATTTTCGGCAGCCTTTTTGCTGGTGGGCAGGTTGGCGTTGCGGCAGAATTCTTCGGCGACGATATCCGGCGACATCATCCAGGCCAACAGCTTGGCTGAGGCCATCTTATCTTTGGCCCCAGAAGGGATCACAACGACTGTCCCCTGGTTGACGATTGTCCCCGCTCGTTCGGGGTGCGCGGCTGGCGGTGGGAAGGGCGCGACGCCGTAGTTCAGTTCTGGCTTCAGCGAGCTGATGTAGTTCGGCCCAGCAATCCACTCGCCATCTACGTACATGGCGACCTGGCCGGCCATGAACGGATGATCCGGCGAGTTGTACTCGCCAAAGCCTGAGGAGAACTCCAACACGTCTTCGTAGCCATATTTTTCGTAGAACTGCTGCTGCCAGGTCAGCGAGTCAAGCATGGCCTGGCTGTTCACCGTCAGTTTTGCGCCATCATCGCTGTACCAAAAGCCGCCAAACATGCGCACATACAGGTCGCTGTGACTCCAGGAGAGGTCGGGGATGAATCCGATCTGCTTAAGCTTGCCATCTTCAATGACGGTCAGTTTGTCGGCGTATTCGACCAGTTCTTCCATTGTTTGGGGCGGCTTCTCCGGGTCAAGGCCAGCCGCTTCAAACAAATCTTTGTTCCAGAACAGCGCATAGAGATCGGTGCCCCACGGCAGGCAGTAGAGCTTGCCGCCTTGCTGGCACTGCGCCATGGGCGCAGGGTAAAAATCATTCATATCCAGGTTGCCGGTCTGGATGGCGGCGCTCAATTCATCCACCAGGCTCTCTTTGGCGTAGGATTTGACCAGATCGCCGCCGCTCAACACCAAAATATCGGGCGGTTCTGAACCAGTCAGCGCCGGCAAAATCTTGTCATCTTCCAACGGTGCAGTCACCTCGACCTTAACCCCGCTGATGGCGGTGTATTTATCAAATAGTTCTTGCACTTGCTGCGGGTTATCGCCCCATTGAATCCAGACGCGCAGCTTGGCTGGGCTGCTCTCCGGGGCTTTGGTTGGCTCGGCTTTTGTCGCTTCAGCCTTGGGAGGTTCAGTTGGCGCGGGGGTCGCTTTTTGCCCGCAGGCCGCCAACAGCATCGCCAGGACAACGGCAATGCTTAAGATGGAAAATAGTCTTCTTTTCATACATTTCTCCTTTTTTTGTTGTGATGCTTAGACATCCGTCGCACGGAGTCTATGAACAACCGCATGAATTGCGCCGCACCAGGTAAGTGGGCAGCAGTGTCTCGGCGGGCACCGCCTCGCCGCCAATCTGTTTCACCAAGAGTTCAACCGCCTCGCTGGCTACCTGCTCGATCGGTGAGTGGACAGTGGTCAGTGGAGGGGTCAGGTGCTCTGCCAGGTTGAGATCGTCAAAGCCGACCACCGCCGCATCCTGCGGGATGCGCCAGCCGGCCTCGCGCAGCGCCATCATTGCCCCGGAGGCGCTTTCATCATCCCCGGCGAAGACGGCGTCGAAGTGGATACCCCTGGTCAGGATGCGCCGCATTGCCTGGCGCGCCTGCTCGGTGTTGAACCCACCCGTTTCGATCAGATCAGCCTCGTAGGGGATGCCATGCGCCTCCAATGATTGCCGGTAGCCCAAATCGCGCCAGTAAGTGTCATCGTGATTTTCTGGCCCGCGCAGTTGCACGATGCGCCGCCGTTGATGATCTTCAATTAAGTGATCGATCAGGGCGCGCACCCCGTTTTTATTCTCCACCGTGATCGCCGGCAGGCTGAACTCTTTGGGCGAAGCCTGGTGCAGCAGCACGACCGGAAAGCCAATGCTGTGCAGGCGGCTTAGTTCAGTCGCATCCACGCTGGCCGCAAAGATCAACAGCCCGTCGGTATTATGCTCCGCCAAAATTTTCTTGAAAGTCCCTTTGCCGGCTGCATTTTGGGCCTGCGCCTGCGTTGAATGCACCAACAGCGAATAGCCCTTTTCGATGGCGCGAGTTTCAACCCCGCGCAGCACCGGCGCGAAAAAAGCCCCGCTGATTGTCGGCAGCAGCAGCCCAATGGCGCGCGTCTTATTGCTCGCCAACATCTGCGCCGCCAGGTGCGGGGTGTAATGCAATTCTTGGATCGCAGCTTTGATCTTCGCCGCCCGCTCCGCCGAGACGACTGCACTGCCGTTGATGAAACGGCTGACTGTGGCGGTTGAAAGGCCAGCCAGTCGGGCGACATCGTCAATCGTGGGGCGTTTGTGGTTTAGCATGCGGGGCGTAAACTGAGATTGGTTTCCGATCCTTGATCGCGATCTGTATGATGTAAACGCTTACAGTAAGCGCTTACATCATACAGAAAAACTCCCCCTGAGTCAAGAGGCATTTTTCATGAGACTGGGGTTTAAAATCCCCATCTCATCTACCCTTCTGGGGCGCGTTTTGGAACGAGCTCATTTGCCCATACGAGTCCCGTTCGAGCAGTAACTACCACCTTAAAATCAGCGTCGCCACCGTAAAGATTGAAGCAATCACAATCACCACTGTGCAGGCGATGGCGAAATATTTTTGGAAACGATTGTTGGCAAACTCGCCCATCAACTTCTTGTCATTGGTCAGCTTAATCAGGTAGAAAAACACCAGTGGCAGAGAAATGGCATTCAAGATCTGCGTCGCTACTGCCAGGTCAAACAGCGAGAGGCCAGGCAGCATCGTCACCACTGTCGCCACACTGAGCTGCCCAATGAACAGGATGTAAAACGTCTTGCTCTGTTTGAAGGAATCATTCAGGCTGCCCGAAAGCCCGAAGAATTCGGCAAAAGCGTAAGCCGTTGAGAGCGAAACGATCACCAGCCCCATAAAGCCGGCGTTTAAAATGCCTAAGGCGAAGAGATTGCCGGCCCATTCGCCGGCGAACGGTTTGATTGCCAGGGCCGCCTCCTCGCCCGAGGTCAGTGGAATGTTATGGACGAAGAGCGTCGCGGCCGTCGCCACGATCATAAAGAAGGAGAAGAAATTGGTCAGGAACGCGCCCCAGTAGGTCTCAAGCTGCGAGTAGATAAATTTGCCCTTCTCAATCTTCTTATCGAAGGCAAAGCTGCTAATGAAAAACTGTCCCCACGGCGTGATCGTTGTTCCCAGAACGCCCATGCCGATCACCAGGAAGTTTTTCAGGTACTCCGGGGTTGCCTCCACCCCATGTGGATAAACCAGGTTGCTCAAGGCCATGCCCCAATCTGGTTTGGCGTTGAACGCCGAGACAATATAGGAAAAATAAAAGACGCACGCCAGCAGCATGACGCTTTGCGTCAGCTTGTAATTGCCGCGCGTGATGAAAATAAACGAGATCAGCACGATCACAATCACTGATGGAATTGGCGGCAAACCCAACATGGCGCTGGTCGTCTTGATGGCGGCCAACTCGGTGAAGATCGTCCCCATGTTGGCAATCAGCAGACTGGTGAAGATTAGCAGCGAGGCTCGCACGCCGAATTTTTCGCGGATCAGATCGGCCAACCCCTTGCGCGTGATCACCGTCAGGCGCATGCCCATTTCTTGCGTTACGCCAAGCAGGATGGTGATGATCAGCAGCGGGAACAAGATCGGGTAGCCCAACCTCGCCCCGGCCACCGAATAGGTTGCCACACCGCCCGCGTCGTTGTCGGCCATAGCCGTAATCGTGGCCGGGCCAAAGACGCTCAAAAAGATCAACAGCCGTTTCCACAGATCGAGCAGAAAGAGTTTCTGAAAATTTTTGTTTTGCATGGCGGCCTCCAGGTTAACGGTAAAAACGCGGCAAACGCTTCTTCCAGGCGGTAGGAATGATCTTATCCAACGCATCATCTGCAGTGACAATGCCATGAATACATCCTTCTTCATCTATCACCGGTACGGCCAATAAATCGTATTTTGCGATGACGTGCGCCACACTGTCTTGTTCATCGAGCAGGCCAACGCTGATCACCCGTTTGTGCATCAATTCCTGCACCAACGCCTGTGGTTTGGCAAAGATCAGGCGGCCGAGCGAGAAGACGCCCACCAGGTGATTGCTTTGATCGGTCACATAAACATAGAAAATGGTCTCTGCATCGCTGCCTGTCTCGCGCAGGATTTGGATCGCCTGTTCAGCAGTGACATTGGCCGGCACCACTGCATATTCGGTGGTCATGATCCCGCCAGCCGACTCTTCAGGATAGGTCAGCAGTTTGCGCACATCCGCCGCCTCATCCTTTTCCATCAATTCCAACAGGTCTTCACTGCGCTCTTTGGGCAGCTCGGCCAGCAAGTCTGCCGCCTCATCCGGCTCCATTTCATCCAGCACATCCGCCACCTTTTCATCGGACATGCTCTCTACCAGGCTGGCTTGAAACTCTGGCTCCACCTCTTCCAGGGCGTCTGCCAGTTTTTCCACCCCTAGCGCCTCCAGGAATTGACCGCTCTCCAGGCGGTTCATGTCGCTGAGGATATCAGCGATGTCGGCCGGGTGCAGCTCTGTCACTTTATCCACCGGCACTTTCAGGCGCATCAGTTCATCGTGGCGCAGCAGTTCCACATCATCCCACGAGACATGATGCTTTGGTAAGCTGATGCGCAGGCGCGCCGCCACTTCCTTCGCCATGCTGCCCAGGCCGGCGCGGCGAAAGATGCCCATTGCCCCGATGTCTACATTGCTGACCAACACCGTGCCATTGACGCGCACCAGTTCCAGATCGTTCACCCGCACCACGCGCGCCCCGTTCGTATCCAAAATTTGCTTGTCCAGCACATCCCGCCCCAGGTAAATATCGTCCTCTTTGGGGAGGTAAGGTTGAATCTGCTCCGCCTGGCACTTCAGCGGCGTCGCCGGGGCAATTAACGCCGCTACCGCCGCAAAAGGCACCAACAAGACCTGATCCTTTTGTTGTACCACTAACGCTTCCACCACTGGATGGCGCAGTTCCTCCAAAAAACGCGCCACCAGATCGTGCAAAATACCAATCGTCTTTCCGTCCACATCGGTGACGGGATTGCCGAGTAATTCGCTTAAGAATGGCATAAGTTCCTCCAGATCCAATTTAAAAAATAACGCCGCTCTTGGCCCTGGCGAAGAACGGCGCTCCTGGTTGGAGTGTGCGACTGGAGGAAGCAGGCGGCGCAGGGCTTATGGCTTAAGCCGCGCCACAATCAACCCTCGCCGGCAAACAGCGACCCGCGCCCGCAGTGGAACGCTGTCCTGTTCGCTCAATTTCGCGCAGGAGAAAAACCTGCGCCCATTTGCCTGTTTCAACTGCACACTTGCCAAAAAAAGCATTTCTTCGCCAGAATGAATCATAGATTGGGGTATAGCACTATCATCCGTGTCCACGCGTCCGCCTCCTTTCGCATCCGCGCCGTAAAGTTTTGCTCTGTGGAGCAGGGCGCAGCGGCAAATAGAAAGCCTCCCGTCAAAAACCAGGGAGGCTTGATTGCAATTGGGGCCGCAGGAACGCGCGCTGCGAAACCATCAATGCTCATCTTCCAGGCGAGCGCCGGAAGATTACCTCACTGGTTGAGCTTTAGCACTGCGTGTCGTAGGGCCTGATCCGCAAACCAGTTCTTGATTTGGGGGATCGACTCCAGCCACTTTGAGCAGGGCCTTAATCCGGCCCGACCTGGTTCACCCTTTGGCGTCTCTCGACGTTTCTGGGCAATGGCCTGTGTCTCACGCAGACGCCTCGCCTAACGAGGGTCTAATTGCTCGCTTACTATACTACCGAGACCCCATCTCGTCAAGCAAGGTATATGTTAAGTTTTTGTTAAGAATCTTACGTAACCCCTCAGGGGATCGAACTTGTCCAGTCCAGCCTCGCAAATTCCCCGCGAATCGAAAAACTCAAGTACAATTTATAGGATACGGTAATGATCTTGTTCCCACCTTGCCACAAACCTATTTTTGCCTAAGGAGAATTTCCATGTCTGGTCTCAATTTCCCGAAAGAAATCCGTCATTTGGATATCACTGACCTCGAACGCATCGAACGTTTTCGCCGCGCTGGCTATGGCGGCTCGGTGTCTGATTCCCTCACCACCCTGGGCATCACCAACACCGTCTTTGCCGATCGTTTCAAGCCGCTGCGCCAGGGGATGCAGTTGGTCGGGCGCGCTCTGCCGATCAAGCTCCATTCCCAGGTGGATTTGAACGACTTTCCCGAACTCAGGGAAAAGCAGCAGAAGATGTGGGATGCCGAAGGCGGCCACCCGCAAAAGCGTATGATGCGCGCCGTCGCCAACTCTGCCCCCGGTTCGATTTTGTGCTTTGACTGCGGCGGCGACATGCAGCCAGCGCATTTTGGCGAGATGAGCTGCCAGTTGGCTTACGCCCACGGCTGCCGCGGGATGCTCCTGGCCGGCAACTGCCGCGATACGCAGTATGTCTTGAAAATGCCCGACTTCCCCATGTTCACCTTCGGCACGCGCCCCAATGCGTTTGGCGGTTGGATTGTCACCGAGGTGGATGTCCCCATCTACCTGCCCGGTCACATCACCCATTACGTCAAGGTTTGCCCCGGGGACTACATCTTCGGCGATAACGACGGCGTGCAGCTGATCCCCAAAGATGTGGTGGATGAAGTCTTGCTGCGCGTCGAGGCCATCTTCGAGAAAGAAAACGAGGAGCGTCAGCAGTTAGCCTCCGGCATGCCGATTGATGAGGTTTATAACGTCTTTGGCGTCTTGTAAGAACTATGGCTGCCCTCTTTCCTCCCCTTGTTTCTGCCGATTTTGCCGCTCAGGTCGAGGGCGAACTGCGCGGCAATATTCTGCCTTTCTGGATGAATACCGCCCTCGATCGGGCGCGCGGCGGCTTCTATGGTCTGGTGTCTGAGCAAGGCGCTGCCGATCCTGATGCGGCCAAGGGCGGCATCCTCGCCGCGCGCATCTTGTGGACCTTTTCGCACGCCTATCATGTCTTTCACGACGCTGCTTACTACGAGGCTGCCAGGCACGCCTATCGCTTCCTGGTTGAGCATTTCTGGGATGACGAATTTGGCGGAACCTATTGGTTGGTGGACGCACAGGGGCGGGTTTTAGACGCCAAAAAACAAGTGTACGCCCAGGGTTTTTCGATCTATGGCTTGTCGGAATACTATCTTGCCACGCATGACCCCGAAGCGCTGCAAAAAGCCATCCGCCTTTTCGAACTGATTGAGCAGTACGCTTTCGATCCGGTGCATGGCGGTTATCTCGAGGCTTTCAACCGCGATTGGACTCTCGCCAGCGATATGCGTCTGAGCGCCAAAGAGGAAAACGACCCCAAGACAATGAACACCCATCTGCACATCTTGGAGCCGTACACCAACCTGCTGCGCGCCTGGAATGACCCGCGCCTGCGCCAGCAGCAGCGCGCTCTGATTCGCGCCTTTCTTGACCATATCATTGACCCGCAAACTTATCACTTCCGCCTCTTTTTTAATGAGGCCTGGCAGCCGCGTGGGCGGGTCATTTCCTATGGTCACGATATTGAGGGCAGTTGGCTGCTCAGTGAGGCGGCGGAAATCGTAGGGGATGAAGCTTTGCGCGCCGAGGTAGACGCGGTTGCCTTGAAGATGGCCGAGGCGGTTTACAACGAGGCGCTCGATCCCGATGGTGCAATCATCTACGAGGCTGAAGCCGGCGAAGATGGCGGTTTGACCGTCACTCACGATTTTAAGGAGTGGTGGGCCGAGGCCGAGGCGGTGGTGGGGTTCCTCAACGCTTACCAGCTTTCGCGGGATGAAAAATATGGCCGCGCCGCGCTTAATGCCTGGCAGTTCATCCAAGATCACTTGGTTGACCGTCAGCACGGGGAATGGTACCGCACCGTCACCCGCCAGGGCGAGCCGATCCTCACCCCGCTGGTGGAATTTTGGAAATGTCCCTATCATAACAGCCGCGCCTGTATGGAAGTCTACCGGCGTTTGAACGAGGTCTTTCTGATGACCACCCTGGGCCGGTTATCTGAGGCGCAGTGCGGGCTGATTTTGCCGCATGAGCATGTCTTTGTGGACCTGCGCACCCCCGAAACGCCCGGCTGCGCCCAGGCTGAGGCTGCCGATGTGATCCGCTTGATGCAGCCTGAGTTGGAGCGGGCGCGCCAGGCGGGCATCTCGGTCATCGTCGAGTGCACCCCGCTGGGGGTGGGCCGCCGCGCCGATATCCTGCGCGCCGTCTCGCAGGCTGCCCATTATCCGCTGGTGATACCGACCGGCGTTTACCGCGAGCCGTGGATTCCCGCCTGGATCCACCAGGCTTCAGAAGACGAACTATCCGCCTGGATGGCCGGCGAATTGACCGGCCAGATCGAGAACAGCGGGGTAACGGCCGGCTTCATCAAGCTCAGCGCCGGCGACGATGGCCTGACGGTGTGTGAGGAAAAAGTTCTGCGGGCTGCCGTGTGCGCCGCGCAGCAAACCGGCGCCGTCATCGGCAGCCATACCATCCGCGGGCGCGTTGTGCGCCATCAGTTGGACATCATTGAATCGTTAGACGGCCGCCCCGACCGCTTCATCTGGATCCATGCTCAGGCCGAGCCAGATGTCAATGTCAACCTCGAAATGGCTCACCGCGGCGCGTGGATTGAGTACGATTCGATCGGCAGTGATCCAGAGTCCGATCGACTGATCTTGGATCGTACCTTGCGTCTGCTGGCCGAGGGGCTGGGCGCGCAAATCTTGCTCAGTCACGATCGCGGCTGGTATGATCCGGCGCAAGCCGGCGGCGGGACGCCGCGCCCGTTCGATTACCTGGTCAAAGAGTTTCTGCCGCGCCTGCGCGCGGTGGGACTGAGCGAGACGGTGATCGAACAGTTAACGGTTCAGAATCCGTTTCGCGCCTTCGCCTTCTGACGGTGATGTCAATGCTTCCTGCTTCCTTTGGCGCGCGCCGCACCATTGCTTTTTTCAGCAGTTCGCCGGGCGGCTTACTGCATTTTGAAAAGTCGCAAATGTGGCGCGGCATTGTCGAGGCAGCTCAGGAGCGCGACGCCAACCTGCTCTATATCGCCGGCGAAGAGTTTGAATACCATCCCCAGGCGCTCCTCTACCGGCTGCTGGATGCCAGCAATGTGGATGGCATCATCTTTTGGGACTCGTTTGTCAGTCATAACAGCCATCCGGCGCAGGTGCGCGCCTTTTTGCAGCGCTTTCAGCCTTTGCCGGTTGTCAGCATCGAGATTTCTCTCGATGATTGTATCAGCGTGGTGGTGGATAACTATCAAGGCATGCATGATGTGATTGCCCACCTGATAACAGTGCATGGCTACCGGCGCATTGCTTACGCCAGCCCTGCGCCCACGCGCTCTTCTTTGCTGCGGCGCGCTGCTTTTGAAGAGGTGATGCAGCAGCACGGTTTGTATGATCCGCGCTTAATCGGCGCGCCCGAAGACTTTGACCAGCGCGGTTTGCGCCCAGGGCTGGATTACCAGGCGGTGATCGTCAATACCGATCAAGGGGCGGTGAATTTCATCGAAGCTCTGCAGCGCCGCGGCGTGCGCGTGCCAGAGGACGTTGCGGTCACAGGCTTTAACGATGGGCAAGAGGCGCGCGGCATGATGCCGCCGTTGACCACCCTGCGCCTGCCATTCCGCCTGATGGGGCGGCAGGCGGCGGAACTGCTCTTGCAGAAGATTAACGGCGCGCCGGCTGCCGAATTGACCTGCATCCCGCTGCGTTTGATCTTGCGCCGTTCTTGCGGCTGCCTCGACCCGCTGGCCGAACAGGCCGCGGTTGGGTCTCTCCCTTCGCCCGTCCAGATTCCGCCGGCGGATTTTGCGGCGGCGGACTTTGCCGCACGCCGCGAGGCGATTATCGCCGATATGGCCCGCGGCATGGGCGTGGCCGCTGAAGATCAAGCCCCAGGCTGGTCGGCGCGCATTTACGACAGCTTCTTTATCGAACTGACCGTCCGTCGCCAGCTTGCGCAGCAGCCTGGCGCAAGCAGCCTGCCACTGGTCCGGTCGAATGGTTTTTTGGGGGTGTTGAACGATATTTTGCAGGAGGCTATTTCCCAGGGCATCAATGTCAATCGCTGGCATGAAGCGCTGACCACCATGCGCCGCCATTTGTTGGCGCGGCTGCAAGAGACCGAGTCTTCATTGGCTGAAGGTCTCTGGCATCAGGCGCGCGTTTTGATCGGACAGAGCGCCGCTCGCGCCGAGGTGCATCGCAACTGGCAGGTCTTGCGCCGCCTCGCAGTGTTGCGCGAGATCGAAACTTCGCTTCAGCTTACCGATGATCTGTCCGAAGTGATTGACATCCTCACCCAGGGACTGCCGCGCCTGGGCATTTTGGGCTGCTCATTGGCGTTGTATGAAGAGCCGTCCGATCCCCTGGCTTCTGCGCGGTTGGCGTTGGCTTACCATGATGGCCAGCGCCTGGCAGAGAGCGAGATTCGCGCCCCTGCCAGCCGGCTGCTCTTCCCAGAGTGGCTGCAGGGCAAGAGTCGTTACAGTCTGCTGGTGGAAGATATTCACTTTCGCGATGAGCAGATCGGTTTCATTGCCTTTGAGGGTGAGCCGTCGGAGATGATCTTGGATGGCATGTCCTTTGACGTGTTGCAGACCCAACTGAGTGACACATTGAAGGGGGTGCGCCTGCGCCAACAGCTTCACGAAGCCGTCCGCCGCGCCGAGGAGGCCAATCAGCTTAAGAGCCGTTTCCTCTCGATGGTCAGCCATGAGCTGCGCACTCCGATTAACCTGATCGTCGGCTTGAGTGAAATGGCGCTTCGTGAGCGTCTCCGTTCAGGGCCTGGTTCCCTCGAAATCATGCGCAAATATCACGAGCAGATTTACACCAGCGGCCAGCACCTCGACCGCCTGATCCGCGATGTGTTAGACCTTGCCAGCAGCCAGGTGGGGAAGATGGATTTGGTGTGCAGCGCCATTGAGTTATCTCCCTTGCTCTCGGAGGTGGCGGTGATGGGGCGGCAGCTTGCCGAACCGAAAAACCTGGCTTTTGTCGCCGCTTATCCCGATAAACTGCCTCTCATCTGGGGCGACAAGACCCGTTTGCGCCAGGTGCTGTTGAACCTGATCAGCAATGCCGTCAAGTTCACTGCTCATGGCGAGGTCGCTCTGCGCGCCTGGGTCGAGAGACAAGAAATTTTCATCTCCGTGAGCGATACCGGTTTGGGCATCTCCCTCGCCGAACAGGACAAGATCTTTGATGAGTTTCAGCAGTCCGAGCGCACCACGGCGCGCGGCTATGGCGGGATCGGCCTGGGCCTGGCGATTGCCCGCCGCCTGGTTGAGATGCACAGCGGGCGCATCTGGGTGACTTCCAGCGGGGTTGAGGGAGAAGGTTCGACCTTTTGCTTTGCCTTGCCGGTCTGGGCCGAGGCGGCTGTGACCGATCTTCCCCATCACGATCGTTCCGGCGTGGTGCTGGTTATCACCAGCCTCGCCCGCGGCCATAAGCGTGATAGCAGCGATGAAGAATCCCCCCGTGCGCCTGAGGCGGCCTTATTGGGAGAAGGCCAGGCTTTGTCCTATCACCTCAAGCGGCAGGGTTTTTTGGTCGAGGAGTTGGCGCTGGAAGAATCGCCCGATTATTTCAACTACCTGGTTGTATCTCCCCCCGGCGCGGTGGTGTTGGATTTAGCCCCCGCCTCGGAACAGGGTTGGGAGATTATCCGCGTGTTGAAGGGCCATCCCGCGACGCGCGATATTCCGGTCTTGTTTTATTCTTTGGTCGAAGAGCAAAACTCTGGCTCTGTGTTGGAGATGGAGTATCTCACCAAGCCGATCAGCGCCGAAGAACTGATCCATACCCTGGATAGGCATGGCCTGCGCAGCGCGGCGCGCAAGGGGCGCAAAACCATTTTACTGGTGGATGACGATCCTCACGTCCTGGACCTGCATACGCAAATCGTGCGCAGCGCCCGCCCGGAATATTCCGTCTTGACTGCCAATGACGGTCGGAGCGCCCTGGCCATGATGAGTCAGAATCACCCTGATTTGGTGCTGCTTGATCTGCTGATGCCCGAATTGGATGGCTTTGGTGTGCTAAAGGCCATGCAAGAAGACAAAGCCCTGCGCGGCACCCCGGTCATTATCTTAAGCGCCCAGGTCTTGACTGAGCGCGAGATGGCGCTGCTTAACCAGGGTGTGGCGGCGGTGCTGGGCAAAGGCTTATTCACTGCGAAAGAGACGCTTGAGCGCATCGAGACAGCCCTTTCGCATAGCAAGCGCCTGGGCAGCGAGGCGCAGCGCATGGTGCGCCAGGCCATGGCTTATATCCATACCCATTACGCCGAGCCGATTGACCGTTCAGACCTGGCGCGCCACTTGAACATTAACGAGCAGTACCTCACCCGCTGTTTTAATCGTGAAATTGGGGTCAGCCCGATTGTGTATTTGAACCGCTGCCGCATCGAGCAGGCCAAGCGCATGCTGGAACAAGGCAAATACTCGATCACCCAGGTGGCCCTATCTTCGGGTTTTTCCAATCAATCCTATTTCAGCCGCATCTTTCAGCGTGAAGTGGGGGTCTCGCCGCGCGCCTACCAACATGGCGAGCGTAACGCTTCTTAAGCGCAGCGCTTAAGAAGCGCAGCGCTTAAGCAGTGCGGCGCTTAAACCAGCGCGGCGCTTTTTCAGAAGGTTACAAAAGTGCATAATTTGGTTTCGCTTGTGTATGTATTTCACCGCGAATCGTAATAGGATAATGCCCGGTACGACTAGCTTCGCGCAGTGCGAAGAACTTATGCGAGGTAATCATCACGGCGAGAGCCGGTTTGGTGCTGAGTGAATGGCAGAATCCTGTTTAATCGCAACCCATGATCCCTGGATGATTCAACTTCTGCGCCTCTACACAGAAGTCAGTGGTCTGCGGGTGATTCAGGCCCTGGAAGGGCAAGAGGTGCTGCCTCTGGCGCAGGTGAGACGCCCGGCCGTAGTGCTGCTGCAAATGGACCTGGCCGGCTCGGTGCGCGGCTGGGACGCTTTGCGGGCGCTGAAAGCTGACCCCCTGACGTGGGAAATTCCCGTCCTGATCATTTCCTGGCAGACCCAGGGTATGCTCAACGAATTGGCCGAGGGCGCGGCCGGCTATCTCCAAGAGCCGATCACCTATGAGGCGTTTGTCGAGGCGCTCCAGCGCTTGAACATCCGCTGCCCGGCCGAGGTGAGCCCTGAGCCGGCGCCCTCCGCTGAGCCGGGCGAGACGCCGCGCCCCAACCCCTCGCGCGTCCATCCCAAGCGCAAAAAATCTCGCGCCGTCAACTGAGACAAGACAGCCGTATCTGCCGGGGGAGATTAAGCCAGGGCGCAAAAAAGGCGGGTATAATATTTCTATGTTTGAGATTGTCTTAAGATCGAGGCTATTTTATGAACGTGGATGAACTGCGACAGCGGATGGCGACATGGGAGGATTTGCATACCGAGTTCAAAGAGGAGATCGTCCATGAAGATGATCTCTCTGCGGCATTGGTCGCTTTTGCCAACACAGATGGTGGTCAATTGATCTTTGGCGTGAACAAAATGCGCCAGGTGGTCGGCGTCAGCAACGCCGATCGGGTGATGCAGCGCCTTGATCAGATTGCCTACCACAATTGCGAGCCGCCGCTGACGATTGTGCAAGAGACGCTCGCCCTCGAGTCCGGCGTCGTGTTGGTGGTGAACATCCCTAAAGGCGATCAGCGCCCCTATCGTACCAACCGCGGCGACTATTTTGTGCGCGCCACTTCTGGCCGGCGCAGAGCCTCGCGCCAGGAGTGGCTGCGCCTGTTCCAAAGCGTGGAAAGTTTATACTACGATGAGATCATGGTATCTCGCGCGACGTTAAGCGATCTCGATCGTTATGCCTTCGAGAATTTTGTCCAGCAAGTTTATCATCGTTCGTTGGAGCAGTTGGACATTGGCTATGAAGAACTGCTGCGCAACCTGGGCTATGTGCGTGAGCAGGAAGGCCGCCTGTCCCCGATCCTGGCCGGCCTGCTCTTTTTTGGCCGTGACCCGCAGCGCTTCTTTCCACCTCATCACCTCGTCGCCGCCCGCATTCCCGGCCTGGATTTCTCTGCCCTACCTTCAGACAATAAACATATCGCTGGGCCGCTGACCTCCATGCTCGAAGACGCGGTCCGCTTTCTATCCATTCACCTGCGCACTCCCCATCACATCCGGGGACTTGAACCAGAGGTCTATCCAGAACTGCCAGAGGCGGCGCTGCGTGAAATCCTCGTCAACGCCCTGGCGCACCGCGATTACACACTTGCCGCGCCGGTGCGCGTATTCGTTTTCGATGACCGTGTGGATGTGCGCACCCCTGGCGGCCTGCCCAACGGCGTAACCGTCGAGGCGATCCGCCTGGGAGCGGTGCATGTCCTGCGCAATCCTATCATCTATACCATATTCAGCCGCCTGGGGCTTGTCACCGGCGTTGGCAACGGCGTCTACCGCGCCATCCAGCAAGTGCGTGACTGGACGCGACAAGAGCCGCGCTTGTTTTTGGAGGGCAATGAGTTTGTCGTCTCTTTGCCCAAACGTCGCGACGCGCCAGGGACAAAATGAGGGGTAGAATCGGTTTATCTCGGATTGGAAAAGAGCAATAATCATTGACCGAACACAAGAATCAAGGAGAATCGTATGGCAACTTCACGTGAGATTGTAGATGCGTTACTGCGGGGCCGCAAGGCGGAACGGGTGGCCTTGATGGATGGCCCGTGGGCGGATACGCTCGCCGCCTGGGTGCGGCAGGGCTACCCCACGCGCTGGGTGCACAAAGAGAAAGGCGAAGACCGCTGGCTGCGCGAGGATGGCATGTCCGAAGAGGCCCTGGAGGCCGGCGAGTACGAAGAGCCTGTCCCGCCCTGGCAGCATTTCGGCTACGACATGGCCGGCGTAGGGCCCTGGTTCGACATCCAGCCTTTGCGCGACCACGAAGAACTGTTGGAAGAGACCGACGCCTGGACAATCAAGCGCAACGGGGCCGGCGCCGCTCTCAAGTATTGGAAGCATAAATCCGGCACCCCTGAGCATGTAGACTTTCTGATGACCTCGCGCGCCGTCTGGGAGCGCGATTACCGCCCCCACCTGGTGCAGTTCGACCCGGCGCGCTTCGACCTGCCCGAGATCCGCCGCAACTTCCAGGAGGCGCACGACGCCGGGCGCTGGGCGCACTTTGGCCACATGTTCATCTGGGAGTGCATGCGCCAGAGCATGGGCGATGTCACCATGTATGAGAGCCTGGTGCTGGATCCAGACTGGATTCACGACTACAACCGCGTCTATACCGATTTCTACAAGCAGGCCTTTGCCTACATCTTTACCAACGTCGGCCTGCCGGATGGCATCTGGCTGTATGAAGACCTGGGTTACAAAAACGGCTTGTTTGCTTCGCCCAAGGTGCTGTCTGAACTGATCTTCCCCTATTACAAAGAACTGGTGGACTTTTTCCACTCCTACAACCTGCCGGTGGTGCTGCATTCCTGCGGCAGCACAGCTCAGGCGCTGCCCTTGATCATCCAGGCCGGCTTCGATGCCCTCAACCCGATGGAGCGCAAGGCCAAGGACAACGATCCTTTTGTCTTTGCCGAGAAGTATGGCGACAAACTGGCCTTCGTCGGCGGGCTGGACACGCGCGTCTTCGAGACCAACGACCGCGACATCATCCGCCGTGAGGTCTCCGCCTATCTTGACGGCATGAAAGCGCGCGGGGCGCGCCTGGTTTTCGCCTCCGACCACTCCATTTCCACCAACACGCGGTATGATAGCTACTGCTACGCCCTCGAAGTCTACCGCGAGCACAGCCTTTACTAAAACATGCCAGGCTTCGCAAGTCTTTTGCATGGAAGGTTTCCCTCTATGAATCGTCAAGAACGTTTTCTGGCCGCCCTCAGGCATGAACTCCCTGACCGCGTGCCGATGTTTGACTTCCTCTTTCAGCAGCCATTGTACGCCGCCTTGATTGGACATGCGCCGGAGGGCTACAACGGCGCGGACGCGGTGCGCTGCGCCCTGGCGCTCGATCACGACGGCGTCTGGCTGCCCTTTGGCGGCTTCACCGGCTACCAGCCCAGGTATCTCTCTGAGAACGTCTACCAGGATGAGTGGGGCACCACCTTCCAGAAGAACTTCGCCTCCTGGCCGATTGACGCCCCGGTGGATTTCCCGATCAAGTCGCGCCAGGATTTGAAGCGCTACCGCCCGCCCGACCCCACCCTGGCCGGCCGCAATGCCGACATCCTGGCCGCCGCCCAAATGGAACATGATTCCATCGCCCTGCTGGGCGGCGTCGGCGGCCCGCTGACCACCGCCTGGAACCTGATGGGCTACGAGGCGATCTGCTTTGCTCTCTATGAAGACCCGGCGCTGATCGAAGAATTGTGCCGCATCGCGGTGGACTTCGGCAAAGAGGCCGCCCGCCGCTCGGTGGAGGCCGGCTGCGTGGGCATCTGGGTCAGCGAAGACCTGGGCGACAGCATGCGCGGCTTTTTCCGTCTCAGCCACTTCCGCAAGCACTTTTTGCCCTATCTGAACGAATTGGTAGACTCGATTGACGCCCTGGGTGTGCCGGTGCTGCTGCACTCCTGCGGCCACATCACCGATTACCTCCCCGATCTGACGCAGACCAAGATCGCTGCCATCCACCCCTTGCAGCGCACCGCCGGCATGGATTTGCGCCAGGTGAAGGAACAGTACGGCAGCCGTTTTTGCCTCATCGGCAATATCGACTCCTCGCGCACCCTGCCTTATGGCTCGCCGGAAGATGTCGCCGCTGAAGTGCGCCAGGCGATTGAGATCGCCGCCCCCGGCGGCGGCTACATCCTGGCCTCCGATCACTCGCTGCACGATGGCATCTCCATCGAAAACATCCTCGCCCTGTTCCGCACTGGCGCGCAGTACGGCCGCGAGTATATGCAGCGCCTTGATAGCCCTGCTCGAAAGGCAACCCTATGACTCAAACTGTTTTACCTCGCTGGCGCGGCTTCAACCTGCTCAACGCCTTCACCACCCGTTCGCAGATGGACTTCCAGGAAGATCACTTCCGCTGGATTGCCGATTGGGGCTTTAACTTTGTCCGCATCCCCGCCTGCTACACCCTGTGGATCGAGAACGACGACGCCTATCAGCTTGCCGAACCCATGCTGGCAAAAATGGATCGGGTCGTGCAGTTGGGGCAGCAATACGGCGTGCATGTCTGCCTGAATTTTCACCGCGGCCCTGGCTATTCCGTCAACCCGGAGCGCCTTGAGCCCTACAACCTTTGGAAGGACGCTGAAGCCCTGCGCGCCTTTTGCTTCCATTGGGAGACCTTCGCCCGCCGCTACCGCGGCATTCCCTCCACCCAGCTCAGCTTCAACTTGATCAACGAACCCACTAATGAAGACCCGGCGCGCATGACCCGCGCCGATCACGAGCGCGTCGTGCGCGCCGCGACCGCCGCCATCCGCGCCATTGACCCTGAGCGCCTGATCATCGCCGACGGCCTCAGTTGGGGCAACATCCCCCTGCCCGAACTGGCCGACCTGGGCGTCGCCCAGGCCTGTCGCGCCTACGTCCCCATGAACATCAGCCACTACAAAGCCAGTTGGGTCAACGGCGAAAACTGGCCTGAGCCATCCTACCCTGGGACGCTCAACGATGGTTTGTATTGGGATCGCGCCCGCCTGGAAGCGCACTACCAGCCCTGGGCCGCTTTGGCTGACCAGGGCGTGGGCGTCGTCTGCGGCGAGGGCGGCGCATTTTCTTACACTCCTCATGCAGTTGTGCTGGCCTGGTATCGCGATGTGCTGGAGATTCTCACCGGCCACAATATCGGCCACGTCCTGTGGGAGTTTCGCGGCTCCTTTGGCATCCTCGATTCCAACCGCCGCGACGTCGCCTACCGCGATTGGTACGGCCATCAACTGGATCAGGCCTTTCTCGAACTGCTCCAGGCTTATTAGCGCCCGTCGTAATGATGTAATAACGACTTCAGTCGTTCATCGGTTCTGACCAACATGGTTTTATAGGAGGTATTCCATGATTGTTGACCACATTTCCAACGCCCCTTTATACATCGCCCTGGGCGAGCGCATCCAGCGCGCCCTCGTCTATTTGCAGACCACCGATTTAGCCGCCCTATCCGCCGGGCGCTGTGAATTGGATGGGAAAAATCTCTATTACCTCGTCCAGGAGTACATCACCAAGCTGCCTGAGCAGGGCAAGTGGGAAGCCCACCGTCGTTACATTGACGTGCAGTACATCGTCTCTGGCATTGAGTACATCCGCTGCGCTCCCCTGCATCGCGTCACCCTGGGCGAGTACAACGACGAAAAAGACTTTCAAGCCCTCTCTGGGCCGGGCGACAACATTACCCTCACCCCTGGCGATTTCATGCTGCTCTTTCCCACCGACGCTCACATGCCCGGAATGACGGTTGGCTCCGAACCCACTGCGGTCAAAAAAGTGGTTTTTAAAATTGCCGTAAATTGATAGATTGATAGATGGAGGTTGAGTATGAATTGGTTGGATAAATTATTGGGAAAGAAAGCGCCGGCGAGCCAGCCGGCCAGAACCCCCTCGCCATCTGCGCCCACCCAGCCGGCGAAGTTGGCGGCTGTCAAGAGTGCAGCGCCCGCAGCCGAGGGCGCGGCGCCTGCGGCCGGGGGCGTAACGCCGCCAGCTGCGGCCTCAGCGCCGGCCGCCAGCCGCCCTGCGCCGGCCGCCCCGCCTGATTTCACCGCCCAGGTGCGCGAACTGGAAGCCATGCGCTTGCAGATCAGCGCCGCCCAGAGCGAGAGCGGCAGCCTGAGCGATTACGTTGACCTGGGCCGCCCGTCCGCCGAGGCCAGGGCTAAGGCCGAGGCCAGGATGGATGACCTGGGCCGCCAGATCACAACCCTGACCGCCCGCATGGAACAGCAGGTGAACCAGTATCGCCAGCAGCAGCCGGCGGTCATTCAGCAGTGGGTCGAACTGCACCTGGGCTTGTGCCGCGAACTGGCCGCCGCGCCGGTCGCCCCCAATGCCAAGCCGGGCGACAAAGATTTGATGAGCGTCTTCATCGCCAAGCAGACCATCGCTGAATGGGAAAAAGTTCTCGCCGGCCAGCAGGCTTACTTCCCGATTAATACCGTCTGGATGAAGGACTACGAAGGCCAAATTCGCAGCCGGCTGAACGCCACCAGACCCTAAGGGTTTGGACGCTCTGCGTCCACCCTTAGGGTCTTAAACCCGCCTCACGAAAGGTTTTTCATGAACGACTTTACCCTCAACACCTTGTTTTTGCTTTCCAACGCCGAAACCCGCTCCATCTGCGCCGAAAACCCGATGGGCGAGCGCGGCGGCGGCGCAACTGCTTCTCCCGACGCCAATCACCCCGCCTCGATGCTCGGCAAACCCTGGAAGGTGCGCCCGTGCATCACTCTGCCCGCCGGCGGCACCACCACCCTGATGGATGTCGCCGGGCCGGGCGTGATCCAGCACATCTGGATTACCGTGGACACCAAAGCCTACCGCGAGACCATCCTGCGCATGTATTGGGACAATGAGGTCACGCCCTCGGTGGAGGTCCCGCTGGGCGACTTCTTCGCCAACGGCCACGGCCTGCGCTACAACGTCACTTCCCTGCCCGTGGCGGTCAATCCCTCCGGCGGCTTCAACATCTACTGGCCGATGCCTTTCGCCCAGCGCGCCCGCATCACCATCGAGAACGAGTACCCCGAGGCGATTGACGGCTTCTTCTACCAGATCACCTACGCCCTGACCGACGTGCCAGACAACGCCGCCCGCTTCCATGCCCAATGGCGGCGCTCCCTCACCACCCGCGAATACCCCGAACACGTCATCCTGGACGGCATCCAGGGGCAGGGACATTATGTCGGCACCTTCCTGGCCTGGACGCAGATGTCTAACGGCTGGTGGGGCGAGGGCGAGATGAAGTTCTTCATGGACGGCGACGGCCAATCGCCGACCATCTGCGGCACCGGCACCGAGGACTACTTCGGCGGGGCGTGGGGCTTCAACGGCGAGACCTATTCCACCGCCTTCCTGGGCTATCCCTTGTACCGCAAAGCCGAGGGCGAAGTGCCGCGGCACGGCCTGTACCGCTGGCACGTCATGGACCCCATCCGCTTCAAGCGCGATCTCAAAGTCACCATCCAGGCCCTGGGCTGGTGGCCGCACGGCAAATTCCAGCCCCTCACCGACGACATCGCTTCGGTGGGCTACTGGTACCAGGCCGAGCCGCACGCCGCCTTCCCGCCTTTCCCGCCGCGCCACGAACGGTATTCGCGCTAGGGCAGACCTGACCCCTTGAACAGACCTAACCCCCCGGCCCCCTTCCCTAAAAGGGAAGGGGGAGCGGAACCTTCTACCCCCTTTCTCCCCCTTCTCTCCCCTTTTAGGGGAGAGAAGGGGGCCGGGGGGATGAGAGAGGTCGTGTGACTGACTCGATCACTCAATTGCAGCAGCAGCTTGCCAGCCTGGAGACTTTGCGCGGGGTGCTGGACGAAGACGCATTCCAGCGCGCGCAGGCGGGTCTGGAGGCGCGCCTGGCGGAGCTGCAGCGGCCGGCCGGCGCGCCTGGGCCGGGCGATCAAAGACAGATTGTGCAGCCGGGCGGCGTCCTGGTCAACGGCGATGTCGGCGGCGACGTGGTCACGGGCGTGAAGAACGTCACCGTCCAGGTTGCCCCCGATCCGCGCCAGATCGAACAGGAGAAGAACGCCCAGGCCCGCCGCGCCTACCTGGGCGAACTGGCCGGGCGCGCCAACCTGCTGCCCTGGGCCAACCTGACCGCCAACTTTGCCGACCCCTCGCAGGGCGAAAACCTGCGCCTGGCGGACGTTTACATCGCCCTGGATACGACCGAACTGCGCCATGTCGAGCGCGAGGAAGACCTGCGCGCCCACTTGAAACAGCAGGG
>CAIQJJ010000410.1 GCA_903872065.1 uncultured Anaerolineales bacterium
AAACTACCCCAATCGCCAGAGGTAATTTCCAGTGGTTCCGCCGCACGAACAACACGCTGGCAATCACACCGATGACCAGCGCTGCCAACCAGGTGATGATCTCGAAAGGCGTGGTGAAGGCCGACTTGGGCAGCCCCTCGGCGCGCTGTTTGACCGTGTTCAACGCCTTCAATTCCATCACTACATCTGGTATTTCGATCAGAAACGTGATGGCTGGCGGCATGGCAGCCGGATCAAAACTTTCGCGCACCACCAGGCGCGTGTGGGTTTCATCCAACGGGAATAGCCCAAAGACAAAATTCCAGACAGGCTTGCCATCTTCAGCTTTGGCTTGCCAACCGAACCAGTGATTGGGTTCGATCACGCTCAAAAAACTGGTGCAGACGTTGGCCGCCATACAAATTGGGTCGCCGATTTGTGGATTCTGGTATTCGGGTAGTATCTGTTCGGCAGTGTGGATGTCAAATCCGAACAGATTTTCTAGCCAGTCGTAACTGTACCAGCCACCACGCCCCTGTCCCCACTGCACCAACCAGGGCCAGATTTGTTGCGGTGTCGCTTCGATCGTGATCGCCCGCGTCCAGCGCGTCCCATCCAAATCACCCGGCATGAGACGAGAGATCTCATCTGTGGTAGTTCCCCAGTTTAAGTGTAAAGGACGGATGGCAATATAACCAAGAATCAGGACGAGCAGAACGATCGCGATTCCGCCAAAAATACGTTTGAGTTTTACCTTCATGGTGGTTATTCCCTTCAAAATCGAGTAGAGCTATAGAAATGCCTGAAATCCTTACGAGGAGTAAAGGCAGTGGTTCTTTGTAGTATAGAGCAGTTTTCCTCTGCAAACAGAGTGAGTTATTGAAACCACTGCATATCCTGCCACATCTCGGCCCATGGCTTGCGCGGCTGGCTGCAAATGTATAGTCCGGTGTGCCGTGTGGTTTCTTCATTCTTCACTCCGTAACGGTTGGTCACTCGCCCAGCGGGATCGCACGATACGAAGAAATTCGAAGCGTAGGCGAAGTCGAACCCGACGACGATCACGGTTTGTGGCTCGAACTCACCATAGCCGCGTTCCCACAAGCTATTGGCGCCGCTGATGACAGGCGGCAGCCCAGCAGCCGAGCCATACAGGTCTAGTGCGCCGGCCTCGCCGTAGTTGCCGGCCAGGATGACTGTGCGCGGCTTCTCATCTACCGGAATGGCGGCGTAGATGTCGGCTATCTGAGCAGTTAGATCGTCCCAACCAACCATCTCGACGACTTCGCCGTTGATGTCGGATGTGATCTTCCACAACCCGGAGTTGATCGGAGCAATTGGTTTGACCAGCACCACCCCGGTAAGCGTTCCAACCGAGAGCAGCACCCAGCCAAGAGTCTGGATTACTCTACGGGGTATCAACGGTAGGCGGCTCAACCAGTTTTCCCAACCCGCCACACCTACAGCCAGCAGCAGGACATACGCCGGGCCGACATAATACGCTCTCCCGCGCGATGCCCATAGCAAGCCAAATGTCGCCAGGAAAGCGATGCCAATGGCGCGGAAACGCTTGAACGCCGGGGCAAACAGGCATACCCCAAGACCTACCATCCATAGCGGAACGGTGAAGGGGTTGGTAGTGACGAGGAATTGTTCGGGCAGGAAGGCATCGGTGCGCCCCCACTCGATATCGCGGGCATGGATGGCGCTGAGGAAGTCGAGCGAGATGAAATCGTGGCGGATTTGCCAGATCAAGTTTGGCAAGAAGATCAGCAGCGCCAATCCGGCCCCGGCCCACAACCAGCCGGTTCGTAGATAACGGCGGTTGGCCGTGAGTAAGGTAGCACTAACCAGTCCAGCAATAAAGAAGACGGCTGTGTACTTGGTCATCATTGCCATACCGATGGCTGCGCCGATACCTATCCACCAGCGTGGATTCTCGGTTGTTAGCAGGCGTATAAAGCAGAAGGCGATGACCACCCACCAGAGATAATCGAAGGCCATGTACTGGATCATCGTTCCAGCGGTGAGGGCGACCGGGGCGATACCAACGGCAACAGCAGCCATGATCTGCGCCGGCCGGCTGGCGCCCATGTCGCGCGCCATCAGCCCCGCCAAAATGACGGCAATCCCCGCCCCAATCGCTGAAAACAGACGTAACCCTGGCAGTGAACTTCCAAACAGGGTCAGTCCGATACGGGCAATGAAAGGCGTAAAGGGCGGGTAGGCCACATAACCCCAATCAAGCTGGCGGGCATTCATAATGATATCCAGCTCATCACGATGGAAACCATACTGCCCGTTGAACAGAACATGCATCAAGGCGAAGGCCAGGCCCGTCAACAGCAAAAAGCCGTTTTGTTTGATGCAAAGCCGGAATGTAGTCATACGATTCCCTTTCTATCCTGACACCGTTGTGTGATGCGAATCGGTGTTTTGCATCCTGAAGTTACGCAGAACATTGATGAAAATGGACTATTCGCTTTCGCCGCCCACCAGTTGGACGCTTAAGAGATTGCGGATTTTCGGTAAGAACAGATACACACTGAGCGCCAGCAGCAGCCCACCACAAACAATGAACAGGGCGGCCACATTCCAGCGCAACACGCCGCCCGCAATGGCCTGCGATAACGGCATCAGGCTCATATTGGCCAGCAAGACCATGCTCATCAGACGCCCCAACATCTCTTTGGGGGTGTTGCGTTGCAATCCGGTGATCAGCATAATGGAAATATAGCCATTGAGTATACCCAGGATCAACATATCCAGCGTGGCCAGCCAGGTGGTAGAAATCCAACCCAACGCCCCCACCCCCAGACCAAACAGCACAAACATAACCACCATGAAAACTTGCAGCGTTTTCTTCGACAGGCGAGGCAGCGCCCCCGATAGGATAATGCCGAGTAAGTTGCCGCCTGAATATCCTGCAATGATGAAGCCGTAAGCGGCCGCGCCCTCCACAAAACGGGTATCGGCCAGATATGGCACGCCGACGGCAATCGCCCCGCCAAACGACAAATTGGCAATGGCGATGATGATGAACAGCAAACGCAGGGCCGGGTCGGTCGCCATATATTTGATCCCCTCACCGATGGATTTGAACACATCGAGAATCTGTAACCTGGTCGCCGATAGCGCCTCCTGGTTGCCAGCCTGCATCAGCCAGAGAGTGATGATAGAGACGATAAAGGTCAGTGCATCGAACCCGATGGCGACCCCCACGCCCGTTTTTACATCAGCGAAAGCGGCGATCAATCCGCCGGCCACCGCCGGCCCGACAAAGCCGATCAGTTGCGCGCTGCCCTGGGTGAGTGAATTGCCCGCTTGCAGGTTCTTGGCCGGTAAAATGCGCGGCACGATGGACATCGAAGCTGGCCCAAAGAAACCGCCCATAATACCACCCACCAGAGCATACAGGTAGAGCATCCACACTTGTAGGGTGCCGGTAAATACCTGGATCGCCAGTAGCGCTGAGATGAGCAGGCGGATCATATCGGTGGCCAGCATGACGCGGCGCGGCGAGAGCCGGTCGGTGATTGCGCCGCCAATTGCCGTAAAGATGGCGCGCGGAATGCCGCCGACTGCCAGCACTGTGCCCAGAGCCAGCGGGTCGCCGGTCATTTTCAGCACCAGCCAGGCAGCGGCAATGCTGTGGAACTGGTCGCCCAGCATCGAAGTGGCCTGGCCGATCCATAAGAGCATAAAATCGCGCACGCTGAGTACCTCGCGCATGGGGTTCTTGGGGGTTTGTATTGCGGCTATTTCCATACTGTTCTGTCTCCTTGATCCGATTTCTAGCCCCATCATACTACCTGGCAAAAGAAAACTCCCC
>CAIQJJ010000411.1 GCA_903872065.1 uncultured Anaerolineales bacterium
GAAGCCAACCCGCGCATCAAGCTCTTCGAGAATTTCGGCGCGGCGGTGCAGGCGCTGATCGCTGGCGATGTGGACCTCGTTCTGCTGGACGCGGCTTCCAGTCGCGGGTATATCGGCGCTAACCCTGATAAACTCAAGCTGATCGGCGACCCGCTTGGCACTGAAGAGTTCGGTTTCATCTTTACCCCCGGCTCCGACCTGGTCAAAGCTTTCGATCAGGCAATCCAAACCATGCTCAATGACGGATTTGCTGATCATCTCAATACGCGCTGGTTCTTCCTCTACGATCCGACGCAGTAAGCGCGGCTTCCTCGCAACGAAAAGATCACAATGAAAACGAGACCCTTAGGGTTTAAGAAAACCCTAAGGGTCTCGTTTTTTTATTGTATGCGCAGACGATGGGGAATTACACAACAATCTCATCCGCCGCTTCCGGCAGATCATAACCCAACTGGCGCAAACGCTTCTTCACATCGGCTAATGACTTGCGGCCAAATCCTTCAATGGAGAGGATACCTGCTTCGCCGCCGGCCAGCTTCTCAAGAATCTGACCAACTTTGGTAATGCCAACCTTGGACAGAGCTTCCGTAGGACGTGCGCCGAGATTCAAATCGGCGACCGGGCGCTCAGGCGAGGTGCGGGAGGCATCGCGCGCAGCGCGGTCTTCGACATATTGCTGGCGCGCCTGAAGTTTCTTATAGAAACGGTCTACCTGGCCTTCCGCATCCACGATGCGCTGCTCGCCCGTGTAAAACGGATGGCATTTGAAGCAGACATCAGTACGGATGGTCTTACGGGTAGAGCCGGTCTTCCAGGTATTGCCGCAAGCGCAGATAATCTGCGCTTCAGGGTAATAAGTGGGATGAATACCTTGCTTCATAATTATTCCTTTATTGCGTAAACCGTCAAACAGTGTGCCTGCGGTTTGCGTTTTATTCAGCCGCCGCTTCTGGCGCGGCCTGCTCACCAGGAACAACATGCACGCGCGTGCGGTCATCACGAATGGTTTGATATACCACTACCCCATCCGCCGTAGCGAACAGAGTGTCATCTTTGCCCACAGACACATTCTGACCCGGTTTAATCTTTGTGCCGCGCTGGCGAACCAAAATATGACCGGAAAGCACGTGCTCGCCGCCAAAGACTTTGACGCCCAGGCGTTGGGAATTGCTATCACGACCGTTGCGGCTGGAACCGCCGCCTTTCTTGTGTGCCATACTCTTCTCCTACTCCGCGACAATCGTATCAATTTGCAGTCGCGTGTACTTTTGACGATGCCCCTTCTTAACGCGATAGCGCTTTTTCGGGGTATACTTAAAGGTCACAACTTTCGGGCCTTTGACCATCGCCAACACAGTAGCCTGCACCTTGGCGCCAGCCACAAACGGACTACCGACTGTGACTTTTCCATCATCTGCGATCAAGAGAACCTGTTCCAAGTCCACCTGATCACCAACCTCTACGGGGTACAGATCGACATCAATCACCCCGCCTTCGACGGCCTTGAACTGCTTGCCGCCGTCTTCAATAATGGCGTACTTCATGGTTTATTCCTCCAATCTTCACTTCACCGTTCGATCCGCGCGACTAATTTTAGCCTCACACAGAACGCCATCCCGTGTTTTATTCTTTTCTTACGCCGAAGAACGGGGAAGTTGGGGTACAATTTTTCTGTAAGCAAACAGCATTGAAACCTGCTTGTACAGAGCGGGCTGAATTATAATAGCCTTGCTTATCTGTGTCAACTGTATAAGTTATTCCTAATTTTAGAGTTTATTAACACTGCCCTATGGCTCCTAATCCCCATTGTTCTAGCTGTGGCTTCGATAACCCCCCAGGAATGAAATTCTGTGGGAACTGTGGCACCCGCCTGTCTGATACTGCAACTACCGCAACTGTCACACCAATTCAGAAAGAAATTCCGGCGACAGAATTTACTGATATTGAAGCTGTCCCACGCCAATTGGGCGCGATGGTTGGAGCGGACCTTCTGGAACGGTTCCGCAAGGCGGGGCTGGAAGCAGCCGGCCAACGCCGCAATGTCACTGTATTATTTGCAGACCTTACTGGCTACACCAGCCTGTCAACCCGTGTAGATAGCGAAGACCTGTATGAACTGATCCAAAAATACACCGGGATATTGGCCAATGCCGTTTACAAATACGAAGGCATGGTAGATAAGTTCACCGGCGATGGATTGATGGCATTGTTCGGCGCGCCGATCGCTCACGAAAACAACGCCGAATTAGCCATTCTGGCCGCATTGGAGATGCTCGCCGAGGTCAGTAAACTCAGCGAGGAGATGAAAAGCCGCTTGGGCAGCGAACTGCAAGTTCATATCGGCCTGCACACTGGCTCGGTGATTGTGGGCGGCATCGGCTCAGATATGCTGATGAATTACACGGCAATTGGGGATACAGTCAACCTGTCGCAGCGCCTGGATGCAATTGCTGAAGGCGGCACCATTTTGGTCAGCGAGGCAGTTTACCAAAAAACGAAAGCGCTCTTTGACTTCGACGTGGTGGAGAATCTGAAAATCAAGGGCTACACCCATACAATTACCGGCTATCGCGTTTCAAAGGTGAAGTCTAAGCCCGGCTCAACGCACGGCTTAGAGGGCATCCACGCCCCAATGATCGGTCGCGACTCGGAGTTACGCCGCCTGACCCAGGTGACCGGCGCCTTAGTGGCCTACCAACAAGGACAATTTGTTTTGATCATCGGCGATGCCGGCCTGGGCAAAAGCCGACTGGTGGCCGAGGTCAAAACGCTTTCAGCCAGGCTGGCGGTGACAATCCTGGAAGCGTTCAGCTTGACCTACCGACGCACGGTATCTTATTGGCTCTTCCTGGATTTGCTGCGCAGTTATTTGAAAGTGACCAGCGAAACTCCGGTGGCTGAAGTAAGTGAAATTTTGCGCCGCCAGGTAAACATGGTGTTGGGCGAGCGGGCAGGAGACGCCCTGCCTTACCTGGAGCACATCTTGTCCCTGCCGCACAGTGACCCTGAATCTGCTCACCGCATTGAATACCTGGAGGCCGGGCAGTTGCGCCAGCAAATTTTCCTGGCCGTGCGCGACTTGCTGATGGCAGAGACGCGCAACCAACCGCTGCTGCTCATTTTGGAAGACTTGCATTGGGCAGATGAAGCTTCTCTGAGCTTATTGAACTTTTTGATCGATTCGGTGCGCCAGTGTCCGCTGCTAATCGTGGCAGTCAGCCGGCCTTACCAGGGTGGAACAATCAGCAAGATCGTCGAACGAGCCGAACATTTGTTGAGTGAAAGCTTCAGCTTGATCAGCCTGCAAAACCTCACGCCAGGTCAAAGCATGCAGCTCTTACGCCAATTGTTGGCTGTTCCCAACCTGCCTGAAAGTTTACGGGATCAGATCATCCAACGCGCCGCCGGCATCCCGCTCTACCTGGAAGAAATCCTGCGCATGTTGATTGACTCAAATGCGCTGCTGCAAAAGGATGGAAAATGGCGCTTTGTCGAAGGGATTGACATCAGTACATTGGGGGTACCCGATACGCTGCAAGGCCTGATCCTGACCCGTTTCGACCGCCTCAACCCAAGCCAACGGCGCGTGATGCAGGTTGCATCAGTGATTGGTCGCACCTTCAGCCTACCTGTGCTGCGCTATGTACTGCCAACTATTGCGGAACACGAAGCGCGCGAGGTGTTGGTGAGCCTGATTGAACGTGAATTCATTTTGCCGCAGGTGGCCTCATACGGGTTTGAGTATACCTTCAAGCACATCCTGGCTTCGGACGCGATTTACAGCACGCTGCTCAAACGTGAGCGCGGCGAACTGCATGGGCAAGTGGGCGAAGCAATTGAAACGCTTTACGCGGACCGCCTGGATGAGCAGGTAGACTTGCTGGCGCGGCACTACTCATGGAGCCCGCGTAAAGCCAAAGCGCTTCACTACCTGATCCTGGCCGGCCAACGCGCGGCGCGCAGTTATGTCAATGACCAGGCGCGCCTGCATTTTGAAGAAGCGCTCGCCTTACTGGATCAGGTGGAACACAACCCACGCCAGGTTGTCCAGGTGCGGGTAGGACTGGGAGATATTTTGGTGCTGGCGGGAGAATACCAGGCGGCACGGGAGCAATATTTGAAAAGCAGCGAAGCCATCGCGGGAGAAAATCCGGCTAACTGCATCGAACTGCGCAGCGAATTGGAACGCAAGAAAGGGATCACCTATGAGCGCCAGGGCGATTACGATGAAGCATTAGAACACTTTGCAGACGCGCAAGAAATCCTGGGCGATGCTGCAGCCCCTATGCCGGTCGAAAGCGCTGAACTGCTGAATGATATTGGCTGGATTCATTTTCGCCGCGGCAATGTTGATGAAGCGGAGCGATTCTTGCAAGCGGCGCTCTCCTGGTCGCAAGATACCCCACGCTATGATGTCACCGCCTCGATTTACAACCGTCTGGGCGGCGTCTACTACCAAAAAGATCAGTTGGATCAGGCCAGCAATTATGTGCGCAAAAGCCTGGTGCTGCGCGAGGAATTGCGCGACACTGTGGCGGTGGCGCGTTCTTACAGCAACCTGGGCCTGCTGGCCTGGCGGCAGGGTGAGTGGGATCGCGCTCTGGAGAACTTCCGGCGCTCGCTGGAACTCCATGCAAAGTTGGGAGACGTGGAGGGGGCGATTGATCTCCATGCAAATATCGGTTTGCTATTAACTGATAAAGGAGAATTGGAGGAGGCTCGCCAGCACCTCGAAGATGTGCTGCAAAACGCCCAACGCATCGGGCACAGCTTCCTGGAGGGCATGGCTTATCATCACCTGAGCCGTCTCTGGCTGGCGGCCGGCGAATGGGAAAAATCCCTTGATTACAGCCATAAGGCCCATAAAGTATTCACCGAAATTGGGGCGGAGGAAAACCTGGCCGATCTGTATGCGGCCATGGGAGAGGCCTGGTTGGGACTGGGTTTAACCGCTCAGGCGCGCCAGGCGGGTGAAAAAGGGTTGGAGTTGATTGAGAAAGAGGAGGGCCCTGGCCGGCCGCCGTCGCCGGCCAAGGGCAGAATCCTACGTCTATTGGGCAACCTGGAAAAACTCCAGGGCAACCTGGAAGAAAGCGAACGGCTGATCAAAGAAAGCGCTGTCATCAACACAACCTTGCACGATCAGCTTGAATCAGGCCGCTCGCTGGTAGCCCTGGCGCAACTGGCGCAAGCCCGCGGCGATGCCACTGCATTCCGTCTGCACGCCAGCGAAGCGCGCATTGTCTTCCGCCAGCTTGGAGCTAAACGGGAGATCATGGCGCTGGAAAAGCTGGGCAGCGAAGCGCCGGCGCTTATTCCGCAATAATGCGGTTGACCACAAGCTGGCGGAACTCAGGCGATAGGCTGGCAAAATAGGCGCTGAAGCCAGTGACGCGCACTACCAGATCGGGGTATTTGCTGGGATCTTTGTGCGCTTCCAGCACTTTGTCGGCGTCCATGATATTCAGATTAATCTGGGTGCCGCCCAATTGGAAATGGGTGCGGATCAAAGTGCAGACGCTTTCCATGCCAGCGCGGTCGCGAGCAATGCCAGGATCAAACTCGATCTGCATGGGGGCGGTGTTGCCAAAGCCAGGCTGCACCGAGGCGATCGCCACCGCCATCGCGGTAGGCGCGCCGTCCTTGCGAAAACCAGGATCAGGGTTAGAACCATGCGCAATGGGATCGCCGGCGCGGCGGCCATTGGGAGTTGCGCCGACCTCACGCCCCATGGGGATGGTATTCGCCCAGGAGAAGAGGCCAGGGATCATGTTGAAACCGGCCGGGGTCGGTTTGGCTTTCACCAATTGGGTAAAGGTTTGTGCAATTTTGACCGCCCAGGCATCCGCTGGCGTCCCACCAGCGCCATAGCGCGGGATGTTGCGCATTAGCAGGCGGATGCGTTCACCTTCCGCGCCGGCCCAGTCGTTTTTCATGCAATCATTGACCTGCATCCAATCCAGGCGTCCTTCCTTTTCAATGCGCTGTTCGAGGGCCGCAAAAGAATCGGCGACAGTAGCCAAAGCAGAACCATCCAGGCACAGGTTGCAAAATTCAACCCCGCCGTCGCTGGCGTCAAGGCCCTTTTCGATTGGGCCATAGCACAACAGGTCCAGCATTAATTCGGGGAAAACCTGGTGCATGTGCTGCATGTGGAAATCAAGGGCGTGAGCAATATCATCGACTCCAACGCTCAAATGATGTTCAAAACGCTGCCAGAGACCTTCAGTAGACGGGGGTTGTACAGACGCTTCGGCCATCATTTCATCGAAAGATACTTCAAAAACCCGCGCAAAGTTAATTTTCACACAATCGTTCAGGGTATATTCGCGCCCCGGGATTGCCGACCAGTGGCAGCCGGAATAGGCGCGCTCATACCCCCAGCCCAGATCATAACCGTTCTTGGCATAACCACGCGCGGTCACATCCACGCCCAGGAATTTGGGGATGCCGGTTTTATCGGCGAACATGATCTCCACGCCGCGTTTGAGCAGACCGGGATCAGTGGTATCCCCCACCGCGATGCCCACGTTGGCCGGGATCTTTAGAGCATGAGCGGCTTCCAAAACAATATAAGACATGCGATTGGTGGTATCCTTACCTGAAGCATCTGGCCCACCCAGGTGAATGTAGCCCGTATCGCGCAGCAGCAGGCAGGCGGTGTGGAAAGTGGCTTCCTCATCGCTGCGCAGCACACCGCTGGCCATGTCGCGCTCATAATAGGGGGTCAGCAGCGCATCCAGGCGGCCCAGAGAACCAGAGCCGTTGTACATGCGCGCGGCCATCTGATACCACAAAATCCACTGGCAGGCCTGGCGGAATGTTTGCGGCGGCGCGGTAATAATCGCTTCGTTGACAGCGGCGATTTCGAGCAGATTTTCGCGCAACCCCTCGCCGCCAGCCCAGCCGGCCAACAACGCGGCGCTATCTTGATTCACGCCTTTCCTCTCAGCCACAGGCAAAGAAACCATCTCCGCCAGGTAGCGTGCATAAGCCGCAGTGCGTGCGATCCAGTTTTGCATCCCCAAAGCAATCGCTTCGAGGCCATCGTAAAAATCGGCCATTTCTGGGCCGCCCGCCGGGACATTCTGGCAGCGATATTGATTGATGCGGGCGCGCAGGCCGCCCCAGCCAAGTTGTAAGCCGATGGATAAATCCTGGCAGAAATGCTGGGTGGCGCCGATGCCCGGCAGTAACTTATATTTTTGAATATCGGGCCGCAGTTCGGGTAAAGAAAAATCTGGATTCCAGTGCGGCTTGCGATAACTCATGAAGTTCGCCATATAAGCCCCGGCCAGAGAACTGTTCGGGTCTACATAGGGCGGGTGAGCATCCAACAGGTGTTGGAAATTCTCACCGCAAATTTTCGGGCCAAAAAAGCCGCCCGACGGATGATTGCTTTGCACCTCATAGCCATCCAACAGACAATCGGTAATCGGCATTCCCGATGAGCTGATGGTCTTGACAATCTTCCGCCGGTCGAGAGGCGGCAAGATAATAGAATGGTCATCGTGGTCTTTCCAACCAGTAAGATCGATCTTTTCACGCGTTTGGCGCATCTTTTCGGTGCGCAGCGCAGCAAGACGGACGGGGTAAGTAGAATCAGCGAGGGACATAGTTTCTCCTTGGGAACAGGAAATTTTCCAACAAATTAGAGCAAGTATAGAATATATATCGCTTTTTGGGTAGACCCTAACATGCGCAGCAAGA
>CAIQJJ010000412.1 GCA_903872065.1 uncultured Anaerolineales bacterium
TACTGCGGGTGTAGTTCAGTGGTAGAACGCTTGCTTCCCAAGCAAGATATCGTGGGTTCGAATCCCATCACCCGCTCCAGTTGATCTGCCCCGTCATCGGGTTAAACAGACAACCCCGAAGAGGATGCTCTTCGGGGTTGTCTGTTTAAGAACACTGCCAACTTATGAAAGCGCCACCACTGCCTGGCTCTCCGCCGAACGAGCGGCGGCCAAAGCCAGCTCGAGGGAGCGAGCGCCCTCGCGGATGGGAGTGCGCGTCGTTCCGCCCTCGCAGATGGCGCGATAGAGGTCGAGGAGTTCCAACAGGTAGTAATCCACTTCCGAGGCGATCTCCTCAGTGCGCAAGTTGTCGCGGTCGCCGGTGAAGACCAGGCGGGCATGGTTGGCGTCGGAAAACGTGGCGGTGATCTTTTGCGTCACGATGTGATAGTCGCTGATCCACTGGTTGGGAATCGCTCCGTTCGAGGCGTAGATCACCCCGACCCCGCCGTTGGCAAAATCCACCAGCGTGCCGGAAACATCTTCCACTGTGTAGTCGGGCATCTGGTTGTGAAAGAGATTCTTCTGCAGGCTGTATACCGAGCGCGCCTCGCCCATTACATAGCGCATCAAATCCACGATGTGGATCACCTGCTCCACCAGTTGACCGCCCGAAAGGTCGCGTTTGCGCCACCAATCGGCGTGCAGGTGATTGCAGAAATAACGGGCGCTCATCAATCCCAAGCCGCCCGCCTCGCCGCTCTCGATCAACGCCTTGAGCCGTTCGATGGCCGCGCCAAAGCGGTACATAAAACCGACCTGGGTCTGGATGCCGGCTGACTCGGCCGCCTGCACCATGCGCCAGGCATCGGCGGAGGTCAGTGCAATCGGCTTCTCGATCAAAATGTGGACGCCGCGCGCCGCGGCGCACTCCACCTCGTCGCGATGGGCGAACGGCGGCAGGCAGATCACCGCCAGATCGAGCGGCGTTTGCTCAAACAAAGTGTGGAAATCGGTGAAAACCGCCGCCTGTCCGCCGGTGTACTGCCCGGCATAACGGCGCGCGTTGGCCTCAACCACGTCGCAAAAGGCGATCAGTTCAAAACGTTCCGCCTCGGCGACCAGGTTTTGGGCATGTTTGTTGGCAAAACCACCGCAGCCGATCAGGGCTGTTCTCAAGCGTTTCATCGCCGCCTCCTATGCAGTGAAATCTAATACGACCTGGATATTGCTGGCCGCTTCTTGATCAACGATGCGGAAGGCCTCCGCCGCCTGGCTGAAGGGCAGGACGCGCGTGATGATCGGCTGCAAATTTAAGACGCCCTCGGCTTGCAAGCGCATGATCGTCTGCGCCAGGCGCAGATCGTCCCAACGGTATTTCAGTTCGGGACTGACGCCGTAAATCTGCGAGCCGACAATGTTGATGCGGTTGTGATGAAACTCCTCGCCCAGGAAGAGCCCCTCGCCCTGCCCCTGGAAGAAGCCCATCGCCACCACCTTCGCCGAATAGGCCGCGGCGCGGATCGCCTCTTGCAGCGCCGAATAAAAACCGGAGATTTCGATGCAAACGTCCGCCCCGCGCCCCTCGGTCAGGGCCTTGATCTGTTCAGCGACCTGCCCCTGGCGGGCGTTGATGGCGATATCCAGCGCGCCCAGTTTTTGCGCCGTCTCCAGGCGCAGTTCGTTCAGGTCAACGCCGATCACGCGCGCCCCGGAACGCTTCGCCAACTGCGCCACGATCTGCCCCGGCCCACCCAGGCCAAAGATCGCCACAGTCTCGCCAATGCGGATGGCGGCGTCATGCACCCCGTTCAAGGCGATGGCGCCGATGCGGGAAAAGATGCTCAAAATGGGCGGCAGTCCCGCCGGCGCGCGCTGCTGAACGGCGGTCTCTTCGCTCATGACGGTGGTCGTGCGGTGCCCCCATGCGCCAAAGACCACCTGGCCGGGCTGGAGGCGCGTCACGGCGCTCCCCACCTCGATCACCTGGCCGGATTCCTCATAGCCCCACGCCCCCATCGGATAGCGAATGCTGGTCTCGCCAGGAATAAACAGGCGCGTTTCGCCATCCCAACGCTTGTGCAGGTAAGGGTTGCTGCCGCGATAGGCGGTCAGTTCGGTGCCGGTGCTGATGCCGGAATACAGCGTTTGCAGGCGCACCTCATGCGGCGCAAGGGGAGCATCCACATACTCCTCGAAGCCAATGCTGCGTGCGGCGGTGATCAGAACGTTCGTACCCATAGGAGACTCCTTGTTTAGCCAGAAAGATGCGCTTCGACTTCTCGCTGCGCTTCTTTAAACATTCGCAGCAGGTCTTGATCGCTGCCGCGGTAGCGCTTGAGCGCCTGCTGCGAACATTGAGTGCAGCCTTGCATGGCATGAAACGAATCCGCCTGGCAGTTGACGCAGCCATGCAGGCGCGCCATCAGCAAGACAAAAGCCACCCGCTCCACCGCCGCGCCCTCCAGTTGACTGACCCGCTCGACCAGTTCGCGCCATTCCGCCCCGCGCAAATCGCGCAGTTGGGCCATCAAACGCGGTGGGAAGAGCAGGTCAGTGTCAGGATTGTACATGGGGGAGGGATGGTTTCTCTCGCTTAAGCCGGCGGAGCAGCTTTGGCCGCCTTGGCCGCAGCTTTGGCCGCCTCAGCCTCTTTGCGCGCCTTCTCTTCGCTGGCGTAGTTGGTCGGGCGGATGCCGGCGTAGTAACTGACCGGCTTGGAGAGGCGCGCCTTGTCGAAAAGGTTGCCGGCGCGGCTGTAGGTCGCCAGTTCGTAATCGTGATCCATCTTGATGGCGTCGAACGGGCAGAACTCGGCGCACAGCCCGCAGTTCATGCACACATCCACATCAATCGCAAATTCCAGCGGCGCGGGGATGGGCTTCTTCGTCACGGGATCGTTGGTGCGCACAATCCAGATGCACTGCGGCGGACAGACTTTGGCGCAGATGCCGCAGGAGGTGCAGCGATCCACTTTCTCGCCGTTCGGGCCTTCTTCGTACAGCAAAAACGGGATGAAGCGAAATTCCTCCGGGACGGGCAATTTCTCTTCGGGATATTGAATGGTGAAAATGCCGCGCGTATCCTTGCTGCTGCGGTAAGCAATCCCTTCTTCAGTATGGTAGCGCTTGCGACCCATCTTCAGGTCGTCCAGGTAAGTCTCCACAAAATGCCGCAAAGCGACCATCAATCCTTTAACAACACCAATGCCACTCATAAGACAACTCCCTTGAAAAACGACCCTAACGGTCGGTCTCGCCCAAGACGATATCAATCGAGCCGAGGATCGCCACCGTATCCGCGATCTTGTTGCCCTTCGACATCAACGCTAACGGGGTCAGGTTGATGAAGGATGGGGCGCGCACATGGTAGCGCCAGGGATTGGCTTTGCCGTTCGAGACGACATAGAAGCCCAGTTCCCCTTTCGGCGCTTCCACCCGCCCGAAGGCCTCGCCAGGAGGCACGCGCACGGTATAGGTCGGCTTGCCGGTCATGATGGGGCCTTGCGGAATGTCGCGCAGCGCCTGCTGAACAATGCGGGCGCTCTGGCGCATCTCATCCATCCGGATCAAATAGCGATCGTAAATATCGCCGTGATAGCGCACCGGAATCTCGAAATCGAAGCGGTCGTAAATGCTGTAGGGGTCGGCGCGGCGCACATCATAAGGCACGCCCGAGGCGCGCAAGACCGGCCCGGCCACCGAGGTCGCGATCGCCTGATCCTGGGTTAACACGCCCTGCCCCTCGGCGCGCTCGCGCACGATCTCGCTGTTGGTGATGTAGACATCCAGATCGTCCA
>CAIQJJ010000413.1 GCA_903872065.1 uncultured Anaerolineales bacterium
ATCTAGTCATGTTTTGATAGCGTTGGTCCGGATGCATTTGCATGGCCTTTTCGATAGCCGCTCCAATATACGGTGAGATGGTCAGGTTAACAGAACGCGGTGCAGGCAATGGAGCTGTGTTGCGCTGAATGCTCTCCACTGGATCTCGTCCTGTTAAGAGCGTATACAGTGTGGCCCCCAGTGCATACACATCACTGCGTTCATCTGTATTACCCTGTCCATATTGTTCCTGCGGCGAATAACCCGGCGTGCATGCCCGAGCCCCGATGGTGGTCTTCAGATCTGGATCGTATATTTTGGCAATCCCGAAATCCACCAGTATCGCCTGACCTTGCGGCGTGATGCGAATATTTGCCGGCTTGATATCGCGGTGGATGATTGGTGGACTCTGGTGATGTAAATATTGCAGTACATCACAGATTTGCTGTATCCATGGAATAACCTGCGATTCAGGCAGTGGTTCTTCTGCCCGATTGAGCTTCTCTTGCAAGTCTTCGCCTTCTATATAATCCATCACCAAGTATTGCCCCTCGTCGGGTATGAAAAAATAATCATAGACTCGCGCCAGATTGGGGTGGCGAAGTTTAGCCAGGACAGTGACTTCATGGATGAACTGCTGCTGGGCTTTGGGCGATGCATCCAAGTTTTCTTTGACTGCACAGACGTGATTGAGGGTCATATCCCAGGCGCGGTAGACCGCCCCAAACCCCCCCTGTCCCAACAATTTAACAACACGATAACGGCTATTGAGTATTATTCCTGTATTGAGTGTCATACACCACATCTCCAATTCATTCTTTTGTTATTACCTTTTAGTAACAATATTTATCAGCCACATGTTTTGAGTTGGGTCGAACACCATCTCAAATTGAAAATCATATTCACTGACTTTGCAACTTTTTCCAGCTTTATAAGTCATGTGAGCAGTCACGACTGCCTCTGAATTGTTTTGGGTAACTAAAGTAGTGTCACTAGCTGTGATACTGCATACATTCATACTATTATAACCGTTTACATAATCGAAATAATCGTTCGAATGCCACTTTTCTTTGAAACCAGGTGAAAGAATCGACCATGCAACTCCATAATCAGCGTTGTTAACCGCCTCCCAATACATTGATACTACTTGATCCGGCGGGAGCGCCTCTGCATGGATGGCCTCAGCAGTTTGGGTATTACTGAAAGCAATACTGGTTTCCTGGATTTTCTGTTGGGTTTCGCGGATACCTTGTTGGGATTCATTTGCAGATTGTTGCGTTTCAGTCCATTGTAAAGCAACGGTTGTCAATTCAGCATCTCTTTGTTGCGCCTGCTGGGTTTGAATGACCTCAAAAGCTGTTTGTGTAGCTGCGAAATTAAACGCCTGGGCTGTTTGTTGAGTAGCGGTGGCTATAACATCCTGTGCTTGAGCAGTCTGTTGAACGGCATTTGCAATTGTGGCTCGATCCTGCGCCATTTCAAGAACTTGCACAGTCAGGTCCGCGACTTCTGTTGTGGATACATTTGACAATCCCTGGCCAGGCAACTGTCCAAAGAGAGCAATCACAGCGATCAGTAGAATAATTCCAAAACATCCAAGTACTGCAAGTTGCCAGATATGGATCGTACGACCTGGGTTTGGAATCGGGCTGACAAAGGTTGTCGATTGCACTCGAGAGGATGATACCCTTTGAGCATGATTTGTCGTTAACAGAGCGCTTTGCCACTCCATGCCCATAATGGCGTGTTTGAACTCGATTATATTCTGGAAGCGGTGATCGGGCAGTATGTTTAGGGCGCGCAGCATGGCCGCCTCAATGTGAGGAGAGATACCTGGGTTGACCTGGCGCGGCGCAACCAATGATGTTCCCAGGTTTCGTTGGATGCTTTCTACCGGTTCTTGAACGGTTAAAATTGTGTAAAGTGTGGCCCCTAAGGCATAGATATCGCTACGGGCATCTGTGCTGCCCTGTCCATACTGCTCCGGCGGCGAATAGCCCGGGGTGACGGCGCGCGCGCCTTGGGTTGTCTTTGCATTCGGGGTGTAAGCCTTAGCAATACCAAAATCCACCAGGATGGCGCGGCCTTGGGGGGTGATTTTGATGTTGGCGGGCTTGACGTCGCGATGGATGATAGGAGGGGTGTGTGTATGCAAATATGTGAGGGCATCACAGACCTGGTCGATCCAGGCTAGAGCCTGGTGTTCCGGGACAGGTGCGCCCGTTCGATCCAGGATCTGCTGCAAGTCTTCGCCCTCCACAAAATCCATCACCAGGTACTCCCCTTGTCCGGGAATACTGAAGTGATCGGTGACGCGCGGCAGATTAGGATGCTGCAAGCTGGCCAACATGGCAGCCTCACGATCAAACTGTCTTTGCGCGTCAGGGGTGATGCGCAAGTTTTCTTTGAGCGCGCAGGCAATTTTGAGATTCAAGTCCCAGGCGCGGTAGACTGTCCCAAAACCACCCTGAGCGAGGAGTTTGACAAGCCGATAACGATTATTAAGCACTATCCCTGGGGTAAGAGTCATACTTCAGTCTTTGATGAGCATACTTTGACAATAAAATATGGATGTAATGGTCCATGGGTTGCAAGTGGATGCAGCGTTACATCACCACTGCGCCGCATCCGCCGCAGAATTTTGCCTCTGGGCAAAGTGGTTTACCACACGCCGGGGCAATAAGCAAGCTTTCCTGAATAGTCTGGGGGTATTTGCACCGGCTTACCGCAGTTTTTGCAAAAACGCGCTTCTGGGCGCAGCTCCTGCCCGCAAAAGGCACAAGTTGAAGTTCTTGGTTGGACAGCAGGCTTGAACCACGGAGGCTATACCTGGACAGGTTGATCAGGTCGATCAGTTTGTGGCTTATCCGCTCGTAGGTTGGGCGCGGGCTGGTAGAAGTGATGCCGTATTGAGCAGCAATCGTCTCGCCAATATCACGGATAATGTCAGTAAAATCACCATCTGTTTCGGTTGCCAGATCAACGAACTCGGTTTCATTGGGAGTAACTGCGTAAACGGTAATCACTCGTTTCTTAAGCAGGGCCACAATATGATCTTTATTTAGAGCCGAGTCGTTGAAAGTTTTTCCCCCATCAGGGGCATCCCCAAAATGATGGGGAGGCGCATCGGTGATCAGAATAAAAATAATTTGCGCCGAAGCAAGAAATTTCATCTGCGCAGCACGCCTCAAAGCCCCATAATCATTTTCTTGATCATTGTTGCCGCCATCTGCAACCAGGCTACGCACATAGGATTTGAATACGCCAACATCTCTCATGAGTGTATCATCTGAGGTGTAAACATCCAGAACAGTGTCTGCAAACGTGACCAATCCCAGACGATACTCGCGTCCTTTGCTCTGCAACGCTTCCGCGAATGCGATGCTGGTTTCAACGCCCCCATCAATTTCTTGCTCCATACTTCCGGTTGTGTCAAAAACATAAACGACGTTGACTGGTCGGGATTGTCCAACGCCGGCGAAATCGGCCATAGGAGCAGGCTGACCATCTTCCGTGATCTGAAAATCAGACATGCTCAAGTTTGTCAGCCAAGCGCCGTCGGCGTTTGTCGCGCTCACATACACAGTAATTTGAGGGTAGCGAGAAGTATCCGGCTGCCCAACCGCAATGGTACAGCCAGATTTAGATCGGGCCAAAGCTTTGGATGGGATGATCAAACCAAATAGTACAAAGATGGTCATCACCATATAGTTAATCTGGTTGCTCATGGCTTACCTCTAGCGGATCTCAAAATTTGCGCCATCCACAAAAGTGGTACGACGTTTTTCGATAGCGACATCCATTAAAGTATTGATCTCGGCTATCTCTACAACGTAGCGCCCGGCAGTGAAATCCCATGCAGCAAAGCCGGCCGCGTCGGTATAAGCATCGGCAATACGGTCACCTTTGATAATATTCCCATTGACATCCAGTTTTTGCAAGTAAACTCCAACCCATCTTCCAGTGATGGGATTACCATTCTGGTCTTTTAGACCCACTGTCAGGCGGCCTAACTCCACCAGAATCGTAGTAGTTGCGCTGCTCGTGATCACGTGATTCATTTCGTCGCCCCACAGATAGCCGCGCAAGTCGCCGACTTGAACAGAATATGTGCCAGATGTCATATCCCAACCGATTGCACCCGTATTGTTAGTGCGCCCATCTACAAAGCGATCAGTGCGAACTGGGTTACCGCCCACATCCTGGCGTTGGAAAGAAACCCCGACCCAGATGCCTTGCATAGGCTGCCCATCTGCATTGACCACTCCAACGACCAATTTACCAAGGGTGACAATGATTTGTGTGGTTTGACCTGGGTAAATTGCATGGTTCATTTCTTCGCCCCAGACTTCACCCTGAATATCGCCGATCTGAACGGTGTACAGACCAGGCGTTAAATCATAAACAATAAAACCAGCATCGTTGGTACGTCCATCACAACAGCGATCGCCGCGTACCTGCTGGCCAAGTAAATCTTGCTGTTGCACAGACACTCCTGTCCAGCGACCGTTAAGCGGTTGCCCCGAAGCATTACGCAAGCCAATGATCAGCCGGCCCAAGGTAATCCGGATAACAGTGATGGTATTAGCTTTGACGTCATAGTTAAAAGGCTGTCCCCAGGAATAGCCATAATAATCGCCGATTTGCACCACATAGGTTCCCGGCGCGAGTTCGAAGAAAGCCGCCCCGCTGGCATCGGTGCGTTGCCCGGCAATATGGTCACCCTGTAATGGATTGTTGCTGATATCAACGGTTTGCTTATATATTTCCACCCAGCTGCCTTTTTTAGGAGAACCATCAGCGTACAGCACCTCTACCTGAATGCCGCTAGAACTGGATTCTTTGCTCGAAAGACTGACAGCGTTAAAATTAGCGACTTCAGTGGGGGGCGCATTTGTTCCAGCGGCAGTCGCTGGCGGTTGGGTAGTAAGCGCGGAGCTTGCAGTTGGAAACTTCCCGAACTGAGTGAACATTTCCAGCCCATAGAGGCCGCCCCCAAAACAAGCCAACATCAATGCCAACCCAACACCCAGAATAATCATTTTGACAGATGTCGAAAGCTGAGCAAATGATTTTCCAGAAGGAGCGCTGTAAGGATGGGATGGCTGAGGGCTTGTCGCCGCAAGTGGAAGGATCTGGCTGTGTAAAGCCGCACGGAATTCACTGCTCTGTTGAAACCGTTGGGTGGGTTCCAATTGCATGGCGCGGGAGATGACGACCTCAGCTTTTGGGCTGATGGCAGGATTTAACCGGCTCGGCGCTGATAAAACCGCTCCTCTCAAACGCTCAGTACTTTCTGGGGGTACTTCACATGTCAAAATGGTGTAAAGGGTAGCGCCCAAGGCATATATATCACTGCGTGCATCGGTAGTACCGCGACCATACTGCTCTGGCGGTGAGTAGCCCGGCGTAAACGCTCGCGCCCCCAGGGTAGTTTTCAAATTTGGATCATACGCTTTGGCAATCCCAAAATCCACCAGCATCGCCTGCCCTTGCGACGTGATGCGAATATTCGCCGGCTTGATATCACGATGGATGATCGGTGGATTTTGGCAATGCAGATATTCCAGTGCATCACAGATTTGCAGTATCCACGGGATGACCTGCACCTCGGGCAACGGCCCTTGGACCTGATTGAGTTTCTCTTGCAGGTCTTCGCCTTCTACATAATCCATCACCAGATACTGCCCCTGGCCGGGGATAAAAAAATAATCGTTGACCCGCGCCAGATTGGGGTGATTCAGATTGGCTAAGATCATGGCTTCACGGCCGAACTGCTGCTGGGCTTCGGCCGATGCCTCCAGATTCTCTTTCACCGCGCAGGGGCGATTGATATTCAAGTCCCAGGCGCGATAGACAGCCCCAAATCCCCCTTGCCTCAATAATTTGGCAATCCGATAGCGGCTATTCAGAATTTGACCTTGTGAGAGTGGCATTTATCCCTAATAATAAGAAAATGATCAGGTCTGGAGTAGCTAACGTCGCGCCGATAACCAGGCAAAAAAATCGGGCGTTAATGCCTGGTACATTGACCATATCGGCGCAGGAATATAGGATCGCAAAGCATCAAACAAAGCCATCCGTGTGGGCAATGCAATAAGATCGCCTGTGAAAAAAGCTGGCGCTGTCACATTAAACAGTTGCTCTACCTGACCGGCCAGCGCTTTAATTTCGGCGATGGTCTTTTTTTCTAGCGGTAAAGTCATTGTGTTCCACTCCACATTGGGTG
>CAIQJJ010000414.1 GCA_903872065.1 uncultured Anaerolineales bacterium
CCCCAAGCACAAGACCTGTAGGGTTTCAGAAACCCGGCAGGTCTTTGTTCACAACAGATAACTGCCAGGGATAGACCATCCGCGAGGAAGTTGGCTCGCCATACAAGCCAACCACTTAACTCCCATAATTTGCTAAGTCAACTTAGCAAATTCTCGCTTCAGCCAGAAGCAAACAAGCCATACATTTGATCCGGCCCTAAAAAGGCCGGCAGCCGGGCGCGCAACTGCCGCCGGGCCTCGTAGCACAGGTGGCAGGCGTCCGCGTAGCTCTCCTGGTGCGCCAGGTCATAACAGCGCGCCAGTTCGCTGGGGCCGCCGGCCAGGAGCGGGCCGACCACCGGGTGCTGCTCAGGTTGGTAGGCGGCGCAAAGCTCCTTGACCGGCGTGTTAAACAAGTTTCCGAGCAAAATCCCCTGGCACAGGTGGATATTGCCCAATGGATCGATGTGGACGCGCCCCGGGTCGGCCAGGTTTTCATGCGGACAGGCGGTGAATTGATCCCAGGCCTGCTGCCTGACCTTGCCGGCCAGTTTCGCCGCCGCCCGTCCACGGTACATTACCCCCGACTTTCCCTCCGGGATTTGCCCCTGGGCGGTCTCCGCCTCCGGCGCGCTCGGCGGAGCGATGCTGATCATGCCGCTCGCAATCCCCAGGCGCTCGGCGGCGCGCTGCGCGCTGGACGCCTGGCGGCTGATCTCCTCGCTGTAATGAAACCGATCGCTGCTGACCGTGATACTCTGGATCAGGCCGGCAAAGGGCTGCAAGGCGGCCAGCGCGTCTTCATCGCTGACCGCCCAATAAGCGTTGCTGACAATGCTCACGCGGAAACCCTGCGCCGCTGCCTCTTGAACCGCATGGAGCAGGGTGGCGTAATACAAGAACGGCTCGCCGCCCTCAAAAGCGACGCTGCTGACCGTCCCTAACTCATGCGCTTGCTGCAAAATGCGCCGGACATCCCCTAAAGACATCACCCCGTGTTGAAAAGGACTGCCCCACACGAAACAGTGCGCGCACGCAAACGTACATTGGTAAGTCAAAAGGAGATGGAAACCGGTAATCTTCATGTCAACGCATCATTCTAGGCGGTCACAACCTGCATCGCAATTTCAGCCCACTGGAAGAGACGCTGCGGCTCATGGCGCACGGTGCTGATGTCCTTCAAAATCAATTCCAACGGGCAGTGATATTTCTCACACACCTTGCGGGTGGCAGTCAAATCGGCGCGCACCGCTTCGGGGTCAAAGGGGTCGAAAGCCAACATGGCCGGGCTGGGCTTGCGGGAGAAGACAAAATCGCCGTGAATCTCCGCCGCGCCGCGCTCTTGATCCACCCAGGGGCTCATCGAGACCTTGCGCACATTGGGGATCATGCGCACTTCCTTCATCTTCCGGTCGAGAGGATCGCAGCAGCCATAATAGACCAGCCCAAAGCGCTCGCAAATGCGCTTGCTGTAATCCACCTCAAACTCCTTGAACATGCGCGGGGAGACGGTGGAGAACATCTGCGCCAGGCCAAACATCCAGATATCCTTGGTGCGCGGCTTCTGTGGATCATAGCCGGGAGCGGGCAGTTCGTCAGTAAAAGCGCCAGTGCAGTGGATCAGGCTTTGGGGTTCACAGAGCAAGCCCTGCTCTTCCAACTGATCCAGTTCGCTCAAGTATCCTTCCGTCATCCGGGCCGCCAGTCCGTGCATCAAGTCAGGGTGATCCACCAGGGCGTACAAGGCCTTCTCCACCCCCATCCAGGTGCTGATGGGGTCCCAGATGGACAGGTAGGGATCGTAGCCCGAGGAACGCACTTCCAACAGGCCATCAAACAATTCGTGCGCCACTGCCATGCGGCGTTCCGTCTCGGCGGCGTCATGGATAATCTGCGGCATTTTGACCTTTTCCAAATCATCCATCGTCTTAAATTGATTGTTGTAATAATGCCCCACCACCGAGTTGGTGGGGTCTGTGACCGAGGTATTCTCGTTCACATCAATGCCAAAGCCGGTATTGGTGATCGCCTTTGGCACACGCATGAAGGGATCCACCACCATATCCACCGGAAAATACTTCCACTGGAAGAGCGTGCGCCGGAGGGTATCTTCGTAATAACGGCATTCTGCGTCTTCGCAGCGCAGCGTCAAATCGCCGTTAAAGTCCATCTCATTCCAACAAACCTGATCAATCGTTACCATAGGGCGCTCTGGCTTGAGAGCGTTGAGTTTGCGCCACAGGGCGCGTTTCTCGTCTTGAACGGGCAGCGCAGCCGCTTCAGCCGTGCGCGCCGCCAGTTCACGAATAATGGCAATATCTTCTTTGGTTGGCATAGAATTTTCCTTTGCTTCAAGACTTTCCCCCAATTGTAGCCGAGTTTACGCCAGGTTTGAAGACTGGAAAAGATTAAATCATTCGGGCTTCCGCAGACTGCGGAAGCCCGGTTAATGGATCGAGATACCGACCGTCAGGGCTTACTTCGGCGCGACGCTGCTTACCGCCGCATCCATAATCTGCTGCACGCGGGCGGCAATGCTGGACGGGTCAGGGTGCAGGCCATCCACCAACAGCGCATTGTCATAAATTTGCTCAATGATCAGGTTCGGCAGTTCAGAGGCCGGGTCAATCTTGAGCAGATTCTTCAAGATGGAATGGCTGGGGTTGAGTTCCAAAATCTTCTTGGGGACTTCGTACTCTTTGCCCAGGTAGCGATAAACGCGCTGCAATTCAGGGTTGAGCGAGCCATCCGGGTCCACCAGGCGGGCGACCGATTGAGACAGGCGAGTGCTGGCGCGCACGTCGGTCACACGTTCGCCCAAGACTTTCTTGAAATGCTCAATGAGGGTTGAGAAATCTGCTTCAGGGATTTTCTGCGCTTCGACCTCTTCCTTAGGCTTTTCCGGGGCGGTGAGCTTGGCCTGGGCGACGTTCACCAGGTCAAAATCCTTATACTTGCGCAGCCCCATCAGCATGAACGAGTCAATCGGGTCGGTCAGCAGCAAGACCTCGCTGCCTTGAGCCTGGAAGTAATCCAGGTGCGGGCTGCGCAGCACCGACTTGGGATCGTCGCCGATGATGAAGTAGATTTCTTTTTGCCCGGCTTGCATACGCCCCACATAATCTTCCAACGAAGACCAGGCCTCAGGACTGCGGTTGGTCTTAAAGCGCAGCAGCGGATAGATGCTGCTGCCATCCGCCGCGCTGGCCGCCACACCCTGCTTCAAATAAGCGCCAAATTCATGCCAGAAGACCTGGTATTTCTCGGCATCGTTCTTGGCCAGAGTCTCCAATTCTTTCATGATCTGGCCGGTGACGACCTTCTTCAAACGCGCCATCAACGCGCTGGACTGCACTGTCTCGCGCGAGACATTCAACGGCAAATCTTCCGAATCCACCACCCCTTGCACAAAGCGCAAATATTCGGGCAGCAGGTCCTTGTTGTATTCGTCAATCAAAATATTGCGCGAATACAGCTTCAAGCCGTCTTCCTTGCGCAAAGAGAACATGCCGCGCTCGCCTTTGGCCGGCACGTACAACAAAGCATACAACTGCACCGGCGCATCCGTGACCAGGTGAGTGTGCAGCAGGGCGTCTTCAAAATCCAGAGTCAACTGGCGATAGAAGTCCTTATACTGCTCGGCGGTCACTTCCTGGCGGGAGGTGCGCCAGAGCGAGGTCTGCTTGTTGACCGGCTGATCCTCGCTGCCGACGTAAATCGGAAAACCGATGTAATCCGAATGCTTGTGGATGATGTTCTTCAAACGGAAATCGTCGGCAAACTCGACGGCATCCTCTTTGAGCTTGACCTCGACGATCGTACCGCGCGTGGCCAGGTCCGCTTCACTGACGCGGTAGCTGTCCTCGCCGGTAGCGTACCAACTGACCGCGGCGGCCTGCGGCTGATAGGAACGCGAGGTCACGCGCACCCACTCGGCCACCATGAACACCGAATAAAAGCCCACGCCAAACTGGCCGATCAAGCGCGAGAAATCCGCGTTCTTTTCTTGGGAAGCCTCGATAAACTGGCGCGCCCCCGATTGGGCAATTGTCCCCAGGTTTTCAATGATCTCCTCTTTGGTCATCCCGATGCCAGTATCGCGGATCGTCAGCAAGCGAGCCTCTTTGTCCACCGTGATGTGGATGTCCAACTCGGCGTTCGGATCCAGCACTTCGCGATTGGTGACCATCTCGAAGCGGACGCGATTGAGCGCATCCGAGGCATTGGAAAGCAGTTCACGCAAAAAGACCTCGCGATCTTTGTACAGGGCGTGAATCAAAATATTGAGCAGTTGCCTGGTTTCGGCTTTAAACGAAAAAGAAAGCCCTTCTTCATGCGCAGCATCTGCGCGCGGGGTTTGATCAGTCATAGTTTCCTCCTGCAATAGAATCGGAATAGCATGATTCGAATAGTCTCTCGAAGATCATTCAGAACGCAATTGTATACCGCCCGCGTAAGATGGGTATAAGAGATTTGTTAAAGGTCTGTAGACCAACCATTCCTACCTTTCTCTTACGTTTCATTTATACCTTTCCAACGCAGAGCGCCTATAATCCAGCCAGAGATTGTCGAAGGAGAAAGACAATGAAACTAGACAAATTCACCCAAAAATCACAAGAAGCGATCTTTCAGGCGCAGCAAAGCGCCAGCGAGCTGCAGCACCAGGCGATTGAACCTGCCCACCTGCTGCTGGCGCTCCTCCGCCAGGAAGATGGCGTCGTTCCAGCGATCGTCGCCAAAGTGGCCGGCAGTGCGCAAGGCCTGCGCGACGATCTGCAAAAAGAATTGGACAAGCGCCCGAAGATCCAGGGCGCAAAAATGGAAATTGGCCTGGCGCAGAGCAGCGCCGATGTCTTGAGCGCCGCTGAGCGCTATGCCAGGGGAATGCAGGATGATTACGTATCCACCGAGCATCTTTTGCTCGGCCTGACCGATTCCAGCGAGAGCAAACGCCTCGCGGCGCACGGTCTGACAAAAGACGCCATCCTGAACGCGCTGCGGGCGGTGCGCGGCGCACAGCGCGTGACCACAGCCGACCCCGAAAGCACCTACCAGGCGCTTGAAAAATATGGGCGCGACCTGACCGCCGTCGCCCGCCAGGGCAAGCTCGACCCGGTGATCGGGCGCGATGAGGAAATCCGGCGCATGATCCAGATCCTCTCACGCCGCACCAAGAACAACCCGGCGCTGATCGGCGAGCCGGGTGTGGGCAAGACCGCCATCGCCGAAGGCCTGGCGCAGCGCATCGTCAACGGCGACGTCCCTGAAGGGCTGAAGAAGAAGCGCATCGTGCAGTTGGACATGGGGGCGCTCGTCGCGGGGGCCAAGTATCGCGGCGAGTTTGAGGAGCGGCTGAAAGCGGTGCTAAAAGAGATCACCGAATCCGAGGGCGAGATCATCTTGTTCGTGGATGAAATGCACACTGTGATCGGGGCCGGCAAGGCCGAAGGGGCGATGGATGCCGGCAATATGCTCAAGCCGATGCTGGCGCGCGGCGAACTGCATCTGATCGGCGCTACGACGCTGGATGAGTACCGCAAACACGTCGAGAAAGATTCGGCGTTGGAGCGGCGCTTCCAGCCAGTCATGGTCAACGAACCCAACGTTGAGGATACGATCTCGATCCTGCGCGGGCTGAAGGAGCGCTACGAGGTGCATCACGGCGTGCGCATCACCGACCCGGCGGTCATCGCCGCGGCCACACTCAGCCAGCGCTACATCTCCGACCGCCATCTGCCAGACAAGGCGATTGACTTGATTGACGAGGCGGCTGCTCGCCTGCGCACCGAGATCGACTCCAAACCGCAGGCGTTGGACGAGGTGGATCGCCAGATCATGCAGCTTGAGATCGAGCGCCAGGCTCTGAAGAAGGAAAAGGATAAAGCCTCCAAAGAACGCCTGGAGAAGCTGGAGGGCGAACTGGCCGGCCTGCACGAAAGTTCCAAATCCATCACCGCCCGCTGGCAGGCGGAGAAACAGGTGATTGGCGAGCTGCGCAGTCTGAAGGAGCGGTTGGAGCAGGCCCGCACCGACATGGAGCGCGCCGAGCGCGTGGCCGACCTGGAAAAGGCCGCCCGCTTGCGCTACGGCGAAATGCGTCAGATCGAGGAACGCATTCGCGCCGCTGAGTCGCGGCTGAAGGCTATGCAGCAGGAGAAAGCCCTGCTCAAAGAAGAGGTGGACGCCGAGGAGATCGCCGCCATCGTCGCCCGCTGGACGGGCATCCCCCTGGCGAAACTGCTAGAAGGTGAGACGCAAAAGCTGATCGGCATGGAAGCCGGCCTGCACCAGCGCGTGGTGGGGCAGGATGAGGCGGTGCGCGTGGTAGCCAATGCTGTGCGCCGCGCCCGCGCCGGCCTGCAAGACCCCAACCGTCCGATGGGATCGTTCATCTTCCTCGGCCCGACCGGCGTGGGCAAGACCGAACTGGCGCGCGCCCTGGCCGAGTTTCTCTTCGATGACGAGAAGGCCATGATCCGGATTGATATGAGCGAGTACCAGGAGAAGCACACCGTCAGCCGATTGATCGGCGCGCCGCCCGGCTATGTGGGCTACGATGAAGGCGGTCAACTAACCGAAGCCGCCCGCCGCCGCCCCTACAGTGTCATCCTGTTCGATGAGATTGAGAAGGCTCACCCGGAGGTCTTCAATGTGCTGCTGCAACTGCTGGACGACGGCCGCCTGACGGATGGCCAGGGGCGCACCGTGGACTTCCGCAACACGCTGGTGATCATGACCTCCAACCTGGTCGGCAGTTCCCTGTGGGAAAACGGCGCGCAGGTCAACCGCGAGGCGATCACCCCCATCCTACAGCGGCACTTCCGTCCAGAGTTCCTCAACCGCATTGACGAGATCGTCGTCTTCCATCCACTGGGCAAAGAACACCTGGGGCAGATCGTAGACATCCAACTGCGGCGGGTGACGCGCTTGCTGGCCGAGCGCGGCTGCCGCCTGGAGGTGAGCGAGGCGGCGCGCGAATACCTGGCGGAAAGCGGCTACGATCCCGTCTATGGGGCGCGCCCGCTCAAACGCGCCATCCAGCGCGAGCTGCAAGACCCCCTGGCGTTGAAACTGCTCTCCGGCGATTTCAAGGAGGGCGATGGCATCCATGTTGAGCGCGAGGAGGGTGGACTCCGATTCGTCCAGGCGCGCTGAGCCTGTCGAAGCGTGAGCCTGTCGAAGCGTGAGCCTGTCGAAGCGTGAGCCTGTCGAAGCGTGAGCCTGTCGAAGCGTGAGCTTGTCGAAGCGTGAGCTTGTCGAAGCGTGAGCTTGTCGAAGCGCCGCGCCGTGAAACATCCTTCGACAGTCCTTCGACAGGCTCAGGATGCCTGGATGCCTATCATCCCGTCCAGGCGCGCTGAGCTTGTCGAAGCGTGAGCCTGTCGAAGCGCCGCGCCATGAAACATCCTTCGACAATCCTTCGACAGGCTCAGGATGCCTGGATGCCTATCATCCCGTTCAGGCGCGCTGAGCCTGTCGAAGCGTGAGCCTGTCGAAGCGTGAGCCTGTCGAAGCGTGAGCCTGTCGAAGCGTGAGCCTGTCGAAGCGTGAGCCTGTCGAAG
>CAIQJJ010000415.1 GCA_903872065.1 uncultured Anaerolineales bacterium
CGAATCCCTCTGGGTCCACAGCAAAAACCTTCGCCCCAGCGGAGGTTTTTTGATTCCATCGCTTCAGCCGGCTCGATTGGTGATATAATTAATAGAAAACAGATACAAATTGTCATGATCGAGAGGCACCTTATGAACCTGCACCTAGCTTCCCATCTCAATCCCTTCTCGTCTGTCCTGGCCCGCAGCCTGCGCGCCATCCTGATCGTTCTCATCTTCTCTTTTGCCGTCCAACCGGCCCGCCCGGCGGCTGCCTTTGACATTCCTGACATCCCTACCCCTCTGGTCGTGACCACTCTCACCCTGGCCAATGACGCCCAGGACGGTCAATGCGACCTTTGGGAGGCGCTCAAAACCGCCTTTGATCTTGAATACAGCGACGGCAGCACAACCTCTTATCACGAGTGCAGCGCCGCCGGAGCGGTGGTCGCCGGCAGCACGGTGATTGCCTTCTCTCCCTCCATCTGGTTCGGTACGATCCAGCTTCCTGCCCCCGACCCTTATCCCGAATTTCCTTTTATCAATGGCAATGTCCTCTTGCTGGGCCCGGTGACGATTGACGGCGGCGGCAAAGACGCTGATCTGCACATCTTTCGCCTCACCTCCGACAGCAAACTGACTCTGATCGGCCTGACGCTGACCAACGCCTACACCAGCGGCTCTGGCGCGGCCATTCTCAGCATGAATTATGGCGAGATCACCCTGATCGGCGTCTCGATCCTGGGCAATACCGCCGAAAGCGACGGCGGCGCGATTGACACCAACGGCGATCTCTCCATCACGGCCAGCGCCTTTAGCGGCAACCTGGCCCTGGGCGTCATGCCCGATGGCGTCACGGATGCTTCAGGCGTCGGTTATGGCGGGGCCATTAACGCCTATGGCACCTCGAAGTTGAGCCTCACCGCCACCGCCTTCAATGGCAATATTGCCGATAAGGGCGGCGGGGCGATCTTCTTCAGCGGCAGCACGATGGAGGTGGGCAAATCCACCTTCAACGGCAATATCGTCAATGACTTGATCGCGACCTCTGTGCCGGATGCGCTGCGCGGCGGCGGGGCGATCTATCTCGATAGCGACACGCTGCTTAAGATGGATGGGGCGGCTTTTGACGGCAATCTGAGCCTGGTCGCGCCGGGCGGGGCGCTCAGCACCGCCATGAACTCCAACACCGACATCGTCGCCACTTCATTTAATGCCAACATTGCCGGCACTCCGTTGAGCAGCCAGCCCGGCGGCGCAATTTACACTACCGAGGCGCTGACCCTCACCCGCAGCGCCCTGCTCTTTAATGTCGCTACGGGCAACGGCGGGGCGTTATTCAACGACCGCGGCGCCTATACCAAGATGTTCAATGTCACCCTGGCCGGCAACGACGCCTCCTCCGGCAGCGGCGGCGCTATCTGGAACGGCAGCACGCAGAACAACAATATCGTCTCGACGGTTTTGCTACGCAATGTCACCCTGTCGGACAACCATGCCTCGACCGCCGGCGCAATCTACAACCAACCCACAGATGGACACACGGTCATGCTGGGCAATACGATTGTCAACCAGGGCAGCAGCTTTACCAGCAATTGCAATACCGCCCTGACCTCTGAAGGCCATAATCTTGACAGCGGCTCTTCCTGCGACCTGGCCGCCGCCGGCGATCAATCGGCCACGGATCCCCAGTTGGACAGCCTCGGCTTCAACGGCGGGCCGATTTTCTCGCTGCTTTCGATGAAGCTCAAGCCCGGCAGCCCGGCGTTGGATGGCGGCGATGGGCTGCTATGCCAGGCGGCGGGGGTTGACAACAAAGACCAGCGCGACGAAAAACGCCCACAGGACGGCGACGGCGACGGCAGCGCCGCTTGCGACATCGGCGCGGTTGAAAATGACGGCTTGAAGGCCGGCTACGCCTCCACTCCTGTCCAGCCAGGCCCGATTGTGGTGGGCAGCGCTACGGTGGGCGGCTCAGTTCAGTCCAGTTTTGTGATTTATGAAACCAGCAACTTCACCCTGACCATCAGCGCCGCCGAGCTCAGCGGCGCCAATCCTGGCGAGTTTGCCGTCAATACGCCTCTGCCTCTGGCGATTCCCGATGGCGGGACGGCCGACCTGCAACTGACCTGCACCCCGCAGGAAGGGCAGCGCGCCGCGCAGCTCACCTTAACCACCAATGATTCGGAGAACCCCAGCGTGGTCTACGATCTGCAATGCAGCGGCACGCCCGCCCCGGTGGCCGGCTTTGCCTCGGCCCCGATTGCCCCCGGCCCGTTGGATTTCGGCGCTTACCTGGTCAATACCACTGATTCCCGTATTGTGCATCTCTTTGAGACCGGCAGCGCCGACTTGACTATCTCCAGCCAGTACGACTTGATCGGCGCAAACCCGTCTGATTTTGCCCTTGTGACTGCGCTGCCGCTGGTCATTGCCGATAATTCGAGCGGCCTGGATCTAACCGTCGAGTGCACCCCGCAAGATTATGGCGTGCGCAGCGCGACTCTGGTGCTGCACACCAACGACCCACTCAATCCCTCAGTCGAGTTCAATTTGCTCTGCCAGGGCGTTACTCCGCCGCCGCAGGTGTTGGAGAGGCCTGGTCAAAGTCTGCCGGCTGGCGATGCGCCTTATGGGGCCGCCATCAGCCCGGACGGCCGGTATATGTACGTGGCCAGCCTTAACGACGATGCTGTCCAGGTTTACCAACGCGACCTCGTGACCGGCGATCTCACGTTGATCCAGACCTTTACGGATGGGGCTGGCGATCTGGATGGCGTCTGGATGCTGACGCCCAGCGCCGATGGCAATCAAATTTATGCGGCGGCGTCTGTGGCCGATACCATCGTCACATTAAAGCGCGATCCCGATACCGGCCTTCTGACCAAGGGCGGCAGGGTGTCCGATGGGCAGGGCTACGCCTGTTTCCCACTGCCCTGTAAATACAAGGTGGACGGGTTGGATGGCGTCTATGATATGGTCATCAGCCCCGATGGAAAATTCCTCTACGCCAGCAGTCTCTACGATAACGGCATCGCCGTCTTTGGCCGTGATGCGAACGGTTCTCTCTCAGCCCTGTTCTATGGACCGCGGTTCATCCAGTTCTACACCGATCCGGTTGCGCTTAACCAGGCTTATGGACTGGCGATCAGCCCGGATGGCAAGTACCTCTATGCCACTGGCTACCAGTCGGGAGATGTGGTGGTTTTCAGCCGCGATGCTGAGAACGGAAAGATCAGCCCGCTGGCCGTTTACAGCGCGGCGGATATCCCCAGCCTGGCTGGCGTTTTCCGTCTTGCGGTCAGCCCCGATGGCTTGTTCCTCTATGCTGGTAGTTGGAACAGCAGCGCCATCACCGCTTTTCGTCGCAATCCATTGGATGGAACGTTGACCTACCTGGCGGAGTATCGCGATAGTACGCCGGGGTTGAACAGTCTGGCCCAGGTGACCGCCGTCGCGGTCAGCCCGGATGGGCGCTATCTCTTTGCCACCAGCTTTACTGATCGGGCGTTGAACGTGTTTGCGCGCGATCCTATCACTGGCTTATTGACTTTATCTCAAGTAATTGTGCGTCACTTTTTCACCCATTTGCCGGCCCTGGACGGCGCGCGCGATGTGGAAATTTCTTCCGATGGGCGTTTCGTGGTCACGACCGGCTACAACGATGATAAAATGTCGGCTTTTCGCATGGCGAACCCGGTTCCCATGCTCGAAAGCCTCTCACCCGGCTCGGCCCAGGTGGGCAGCCAGGGCTTTACGCTTTCGCTCTTTGGCCAGCATTTCATCCCCGGCAGCCAGGTAGAGTGGAACGGCGTGGCGCGTGAGACGACTCTGGTCAGCGAGATAGAACTGCAGATCACCCTCCAGGCGGCCGACCTGGCTGCCTCGGGGACGGCGATTGTTACGGTCAATAATCCGGCCCCGGAGGGAGGGCCAGGCAACCCGTTGGAGTTTGTAATTTATCCTCCCGCTGACAACCCGCCGCCGGTGGTGGAGTCGCTTTCTCCGCAGGGCGCGCCGGCCGCCAGCCCCGATCTGCCGCTGACGATCATCGGCAGCGGCTTTGTGCAGGATTCGGTGGCGCAGTGGAATGGCGAAGACCGCCCGACGACCTATCTCAGCGCTTCTGAGCTGCAGATCGCTGTCGCTGCGTCTGAACTGGCGCAGCCCGGCGCGGCCAGTGTGCGGGTGATCAGCCCGACTCCTGGCGGCGGTACGTCGAAAGCGGTTCTCTTTGAAATTGCCGCCCCTGGCGTCATCCCGCCGCCCTCGATTGAAGCGGTGACGCCTGGGTGGATGTATGCCCGCGGCCCGGCGGCTCATTCTGTCCATCTCACCGTTACCGGGGCGAACTTTACCGAAGACAGTCTTGTTTTGTGGAATGGCGCAGCGCTCGCGACCGAGTTTGTCAGCGGCGCAGAACTGCGCGCCACGCTGACTGGCGCTCAACTTGCCCTGCCCGCCGAAGCCAAAGTTTCCGTCTCCACCCCGGCCCCTGGCGGCGGTCTATCCACCTCGCTGCCCTTTACCCTCAAGCAGCCCTACGATATCTTCATTCCGCTCATCACTGATTGAGCGGCGGCGGCTTTTGCTCAAAAATAACCACCCGGTTGCGCCCGCTGTTTTTTGCCCGGTAGAGCGCCTCATCGGCTTCCTTGAGCAGTTCCTCGAAGTGTTCGGCGAACTGCTCCACATTTGAGGGTCTCATCCCCGCCACTCCTACAGAGATGGTCAATTCGACCGTTTTGTGGTTGGTGTGCAGAGGAGACCCTTGAATGGCCATCCGCAGGCGTTCGCCGGCCGCGTAGGCTTCAGGGGAATCGGTTTCAGGCAGCAAGGCGATGAATTCTTCACCCCCGTAGCGGGCCAGGATGTCCGAGCGGCGCGACTTTTGCTGGAAGACGCGTGCGATATGCACCAGGGCCTTATCGCCGGTTTGGTGGCCGAAGGTGTCGTTCACATTTTTGAACAAGTCAATGTCGAAGATCAGCAAGGCAATCGGGTGATTGTAACGGGCGGCTTTTTTGAATTCTTGCTCAGCCAGGTGTGAGAAATGACGGCGGTTGAACAGGTCCGTCAGCGGGTCGGTGCGCGCCAGCAGTTCGGCCTCCCTTTGGGCGCGTTTGCGTTCTTCCACCTCTTTGGCCAGCAGTTGATTGACCTCGGTCAGTTCCTGGGTGCGTTCGGCCACCTTTTGCTCCAATTCCTCCCGCGCCTGTTCGAGGGTTTGGGCGAGGGTGTCCTTGAGCTTTAAGGCTTCCTGTTGATGTTCTACCACCGCGGCCTGGGCGCTGATCGTCTCCTGTTTGTACAGGTTAAAGCGATCAGCCAGGGCGATGGCTTGAAAAGCCACCAGGTAGACCCCCCCGAACAGGATCTGCTGCTCTGGAATCAGGTATTGGACGGTGAAGACCCCCATGCTTTCCAAAATGACGCTGGACGCCGCCACAAAAAAGACCGTCCACGAGATCAGGTAAAAGCGCGCTGGTTTATACCCGTGCATCCATGCCCGCAGCGCCAGGCAGGGTATATAGATGAAGGCGATTAAGCTAGAGAAGAGGATGGCATCCAACAGCCTGGTTTGCAAGAACGGCGTCAGCATCCCACATCCAATCAAGACGCTCAGCAGAAGGCGGTGAGGGATTCGCCAGGCGCGGGGTTGGGTTTTGATCTGTAAAAATTCGCCGGCAAAGAGCAAGATGCTGATGAGGCCCAGGCTGACAGAAAATGGGATGACAAAAGTGTTGATTGCCGTTTGATTGGGCCACAGGTAGCGCGGCAGATAAGCTTGTACGCTTCCCATGTAAAATATCAGGCTGATCAGGCAAAAAGAGTAATACAGATAGCCTCTATCCCACAGCATCACCGTCAGGAAGAGATTATAGATGAACATGATCAGCAGCGCGCCGAATGAGAGGCCCACCAGGAGATGGGCGGTTTGATCGCGCTGCTCCATTGCCTCGCTCTGCCAGATGCGCAGCGGCAGATCCATGGATTTATCTTTCACCTTCAAAAAGATGGTTTGTTCTGCCCCCGGCGCGATGGACAGGTGAAAGACAAACAATTCGTGGGGGATGTCGCGGGTGGCAAAGGGATAGATATAGCCGGTTTCCTTTTCGATGCCGCCGCCGTTTTTCGCCGGCATGTACAGGGCCACCGTATTCATGGAAGGGCGGGCGAGTTCCAGCCGCCAGTGAATGCGCTCCGGCGCCTCGTTGCGCACTCTCAAACGCAGCCAGTAAACCGATTCGCTCAGGCCGAAGTTTAAGATGTTCTGGCTGCTCGGAGTGAATTTCGTCGCGTACTGCGGGGTGTTGACTTGTTCAAAGGTGAGTTTTCCATCCCGATCTTCGAGATATTCAACGTACTTTCCCACCAGGTATTCGGGCTGTTCGGCGTTTAAAACCAAAACCGGCGCATCTTGGCTTTGCGCATAGACCGGCTGAGGGCTGCCGCCTGGAAGCAAGATCGCGAGGCTGAAGACAAGAACGAAAAGGCGATATGGCCTGAGGCGGATCGCCTGGGCCAGTTCGGGGAATAAGACTTCTTGGAGAAGGTTGAGCTTCATCACTTTTCAATCATAACATCAAGCAGAATGTCCTGCAATCCTGCGACCGGGTGGTTTGTGGGAAAATACTCTGGGGTATAATCTCCCCATCTTATCCTCCAAAAAACAAGAGGTGCTTATGTCTCCTTATCGTATTGCTGTCATCGGATGCGGCAGCCGCGCCGGCGCCCACTTCCAGGCAGACCAACTGATCGCAGACGCGCAGCTTGTCGCCTGCTGCGACCCCATCCTCGAACGGCGTGAAACCATCGCCGCCGAATTTAACCTGCGCCCTTACGCCGACGCCCGCGCCATGCTCGAACAGGAAAAGCCCGACCTGGTGCATGTTGTGACGCAGCCCGCCTTGCGCGTCGAACTGTTGAGCCTCGTCGCCGGCTCAGGGACGCCCCTGTGCACCGTTGAGAAGCCCATTGCCACCGGCGTGGCGGATTGGCGGGCGCTGTGTGAGTTGGAGCGAACCTCCACGTTCAAGTGCGCCATCTCGCACCAGTTTCGCTGGCAGCAGCACTTAGTCAAATGCCGGGCGGCGCTCGCCAGCGGCAAGTTGGGCGATGTCAAATTCTTAGACATCTCGGCCGGCATGAATATCGCCAACCAGGGGACGCACACCCTCAACTATGGCCGCCTGCTGCTCGGCGACCCCCAGGTGGCGCTCGTCGCCGCCAACGCTTATGGCTGGGATCGCGGCGATCCCACCCATCCTGCCCCCGAAGCGACGGCTGCCAACCTCGTCTTTGAAAACGGCGTGCGCGGCCTGTGGACTTTAGGCCCGATCTCCCCGCGCATCGGCGACCCGGCCACCACCTGGCAGCATGTTCGTGCGGCGGCCTATGCCGACCGCGGACGCGTCAGCTACGAAGAGTTTGGCCGCTGGGAGATCATCTCGCCGGAGGGAAGCAAGTCTGGCAGCTACGGCGGCATGGAGACCTGGGCGCGCAACAACCTGCTGGCCCAGGCGGATTTCCACCGCGCCGTGATGGCCTGGGGCGCGGACGAGGCGCTTGTCCCCGGTACCAGCCTGCGCCAATCGCTGCACGAATGGAAAGTGGTGCTGGCCGTATACACCAGCGCCATCGAACACCGCCCGATCGAAATCGCCTCGTTTGAACCCGACGACCGCCTCTTCACCTCCCTCGCCCACACCCTCTCCCATTCCTAACTCCCCACTCCCCACTCCCCACTCTCCACTTCCCACTCTTCTTATGAAAACCATTGCCATTACCAACAAACGCCAATGCGCCCTGGTTGACAAACCAGAACCTCAGATCAAAGACGACTTTGTCCTAATCAAGATCGAAGTCGCCCCAATGTGCACCGAATACAAAGCCTACCAGGAAGGCTGGCTTTCGGACAACCTCGGCCACGAAGCCGCCGGCGTCGTGGCTGCCGTCGCCCAACCTGGCAAAGTCAAAGTCGGCGACCGCGTGGTGGTCATGCCGCAGTACCCCTGCGGCAAATGCCATCTGTGCGCCGCCGGCGATTACATCCACTGTGAGCATGGCGTGGATCCCCTGGCGCTGTGCGGCAGCGCGAGCGGCACGGCCACGTATGCCCAGTACGTCATCAAGCAGGATTGGCTGTTGATCCCCGTCCCGGACGACCTCAGCCTGGAACACGCCGCCATGACCTGCTGCGGGCTGGGTCCCACCTTTTCGGCCATGCAGCGGATGCAGGTCAGCGCCTTCGACACCGTCTTGGTGGTTGGGTTAGGGCCGGTCGGGCTGGGCGCAGTGATCAACGCCCTCTACCGCGGGGCGCGCGTCCTGGCGGTCGAATCGCAGCCTTACCGCGCCCAACTGGCGTTGGAACTGGGCGCCCAGGCAGTGATCGATCCAACCGCCCCCGACGCGCTGGCCCAGGTCAAAGCCCTCACCCACGGCCTGGGCGTAGACAAAGCCGTAGACTGCACCGCCGTGCCAGCGGCGCAGAAATTCGCCATCCAGGCCACGCGCCGCCGCGGCCACGTCGCCTTTGTCGGTTGGGGCGGGCATATCGAAATGGACAACATGGTGCCGCAGGGCCTGACCCTCCACGGCATCTGGCACTGGAACTTGCAAGACACCTACCCCTTCTTGCACATGATCCGCCAGGTGGGGCATTTGATTGACCGGCAAATCACGCACACTTTCCCCATGAGTCGCGTGCAAGACGCCTGGGAGCTTCAACTGACCGGCAACTGCGGCAAAATCCTGCTCAAGCCCTGGGAATAACCCACCCCGCGGTACCCCACCCCAACCCTCCCCAACGGAAGATCCCCGTTGGAGAGGGAGCGCCGTCCCTCCCCCATCGGTGCTTTTCCGATGGGGGAGTAGCGACAAAGAACGTCGCGGGGAGGGGGTTAGCGCGTGATCGCGTCAATCTGCCGCAGTTCTTCCTCAGAGAACGCCAGGTTTTTCAGCGCCGCCACACTATCCTCCACCTGGCTGACCTTACTCGCCCCGATCAGCGCCGAAGTCATCCCAGGATGGCGCAGCGTCCACGCCAGCGCCATTTGGGCCAGTGACTGCCCGCGCGCCTGCGCAATGTCGTTCAACTTGCGCGCCTTTTCCACCTTCTCTTCTGTCACATGCTCCGGGCGCAGGAAGCCGTGTTTCTTCGAGGCGCGCGATCCATCGGGAATCTCGCCGCCCAGGTACTTGTCCGTCAGCACACCCTGCGCCAGCGGCGAGAAGGCGATGCAGCCTACTCCCTCTTCCGCCAGCGTTTGCAGCAGCCCGTCCTCGATCCAACGCCCGAACATATTGTAATAAGGCTGGTGGATCAGGCACGGCGTCCCCAACTGCCGCAAAATCTGCGCCGCCTGGCGCGCCTGCTCCGGCGGGTAATTGGAGATGCCCGCGTACAGCGCCCGCCCCGAACGCACCGCAAAATCGAGCGCCGTCATCGTCTCTTCCAGGGGCGTCTCCGAGTCGGGGCGATGGTGGTAGAAAATATCCACATAATTGACCCCGATGCGCTTCAAGCTCTGATCCAGGCTGGCGATCAAATACTTGCGCGACCCGCGGTCGCCATAAGGCCCATTCCACATCCAATAGCCGGCCTTCGTCGAGATGACCAGCTCATCGCGGTAAGGCGCCAGGTCTTGCTTCAGCGCCTTGCCAAAATTCTCCTCCGCCGAACCGGGCGGAGGCCCATAGTTGTTGGCGATATCGAAATGCGTCACCCCCAGGTCAAAGGCGCGCCGCAGCATCGCCCGCGCATTTTCGAATGTATCCACGCCGCCGAAATTGTGCCACAATCCCAACGAAATGGCCGGCAGCAGCAGACCGCTCCGCCCGCAGCGGCGATACTGCATCCCATCATACCGATTAGAAGAAGCATCGTAAGGCATAAGATAGTCCTTTCTGGAGTATACTTGCTTAGGAACAAGATTTAAATAACTTTGCGCAATACATCACTAAGCAAACGTTTGCATCGGACAATTATAAAATTCTGGTTCCTTGTTGACCATTGTATCAGATTTTGTAAGGAGAACAATTTATGCGTCTTGGCGCCCCTATTTACGAGTCTTATTCGGACCCCGCCGGTTGGGTTGCTGCATTGCAGCGCCTCCAATACCGCGCCGCCTACTGTCCCGAAATTACACCTGGCTTCACCCCCCAGGATTTTGCCCACGCCGCCGGGCAGGCCGGCATCCTCATCGCCGAAGTCGGCGTATGGAACAATCCCCTCCATTCCGATCCCGTCCTGCGCAGTCAGGCAATTGCCACTTGCCAGCAGAAGTTGGCCCTGGCGGATGAGATCGGCGCGCAGTGCTGCGTCAATATTGCCGGCTCGCGCGGCCCTAAGTGGGACGGCCCTTCTGCGGACGACCTCACGGCTGAGACCTTCGATCGGATCGTCGAGACTGTGCGTCAGATCATTGATGCGGTCAAGCCGCGCCGCACCTTCTATACCCTTGAAACCATGCCCTGGATGTACCCCGACTCGACCGAGAGTTATGTCCGGCTTTTGCAGGCCATTGACCGCCCGGCGTTTGCCGTCCACTTCGATCCCGTCAACCTGATCTGCAGCCCGCAGCGTTATTTCGCCAACGCCGCCCTGGTGACGGAGTTCATCTCCAACCTCGGCCCGCGCATCAAAAGCGTGCATGCCAAGGATATCATCTTGCGCGATCACCTCACCACCCATCTGGATGAGGCGCGCCCAGGCCTGGGCGCGTTGGATTATCGCACCCTGCTGCGCCAACTTAACACTCTCAGCCCCGACCTGCCCGTCATGGTTGAGCACCTGCCGGCGGCGGCGGACTATGATCAGGCAGTGACTTATATCCGCTCATTAGCGGCTGAAATCAACATCCCTCTCTACTAAAACCATGCTAGAATTCCGCTGTTTTTATATCAGCCTGGCGAAATTGCGTTTTCTGCTTGGGTGTACATCTTATGCCTGTGGAGGCCTTTTGTGAACTTCTCTTTTTTACCCGCCGAAGTTAAATTTTACGACTACTTTGAAAAAGCCAGCGCCACCTTATTGGAAGGGGCGCGCCTTTTGCAAAAACTATTGGACAATTACGAAAACGTTGAAGAGCAGGTTGCTCACATTACCGAAATCGAACACCAGGGCGATTATATCGTCCACGAGGTGACCAACCTCCTGCCGCGCACCCTGATCACCCCGATCGACGCCGATGACATTCAACGCCTGGTCTCTTCGATTGACGATGCCCTGGATGCGGTGGATGCCGCCGCCCGCTGCCTGATCACCTACCGCGTCACCGAGATCAAAAAGCCGGCCCGCCGCCTGGCCCACCTGATCGTCGAGAGCGCCCAGGAATTGGATCTGGCCATCAAGGGCCTGCGCGACAAGCGTCAGTATCTCCATGTCAAAGAACGCATTGTCCAGATCAATACCCTTGAAAACAATGGCGACCGGGTCTTGCAAGAGGGGCTGACCAGCCTGGTTGAACGTCGCGACGAGATCTTCGAACTGATCCGCTGGAAAGAAATTTACGAACTGCTCGAAGCCACCACCGATTGCATTGAAGATGCCGGCGACGTGATCCAGAAAGTGATCATTGCTAATGCTTGACCCTACACTGGTGTTAGTCATTTTGATCATCGGCGTCGCTCTGCTCTTTGACTTTGTCAATGGCTTTCACGACGCCGCCAACTCGATCGCCACCGTGGTTTCCACGCGGGTCTTGACGCCCTTGCAAGGGGTGGTGTGGGCGGCGGTGTTCAACTTCGTCTCCGCCTTCACCTTTGGCACCGCCATCGCTCACACCATCGGCGCCGGTCTGATTGACGTCAACCGGGTGGACAATTGGGTGATCTTGAGCGGCCTGGTGGGGGCGGTCGTTTGGGATTTGCTCACCTGGTGGGTGGGTCTGCCGACCAGTTCCTCCCACGCCCTCGTCGGCGGCTACGCCGGGGCGGCCATTGTTAAAGCCGGCTTCAGCGTGCTGATCGTCAGCGGTTGGATTAAGACCCTGGCCTTCATTTTGATTGCGCCGGTCTTGGGATGGTTCTTGGGCTCAGTCTTTGTCACCATCATTTACTGGGTGTTCCGCTCCCAGACGCCTGCCTCGGCCGATCGCTTCTTCCGCCGCGGCCAGTTGATCTCCGCCGCCCTATACAGCCTGGGGCATGGCACCAATGACGCTCAAAAGACGATGGGCGTGATCGCCGGCGTTCTGTTCACCGTGCCGGCTTACCGCCACCTCGTCGCCGACGCCAACGGCGAACTGACCATCCCCTTCTGGATCGTCCTCATGGCGCACGCCGCGATTGCCCTCGGCACGCTCTCCGGCGGCTGGCGCATTGTCCACACCGTGGGCAGCAAGATCACTAAACTCCAGCCCCTGGGCGGCTTTGCCGCCGAGAGCGCCGGCGCCGTGACGCTGTTTATGTCCTCTCACCTGGGTGTGCCGGTTTCGACTACCCACACCATCACCGGCGCGATTGTCGGCGTGGGCTCGATCCGCCGCCTGCGCTCGGTGCGTTGGGCGGTAGCCGGGAGCATCGTCTGGGCCTGGATGCTGACCATCCCCGCCTCGGGCGGCATGGCGGCCCTGGTCTACGGCGTGATCTTGCTCATTCAAAAGCTGTTCTTCTAATGTCGTCTCGCCTGATCGTCGCTATCACCGGCGCCTCGGGCGCCATCTACGGCATTCGCGCCTTGCAGATCTTGCAATCTTGCCAGGTAGAGACGCATCTGATCATCAGCCGTTCTGCCCGCCTGACGATCGCCCAGGAGACCGATTGGTCGCTTGCGGCGGTGGCGGCGCTGGCGGCGCGCGTCTATGAGCCGGAGGACGTCGCCGCGCCGCCAGCCTCCGGCTCCTTTGCCACGCAGGGCATGCTGATCGCCCCCTGCTCGATCAAGACCCTCTCCGCCATCGCCAACTCCTACACCGCCGATCTCACCGCCCGCGCCGCCGACGTCTGCCTCAAGGAGGGCCGCCCGCTGCTGCTGATGCTGCGCGAGACCCCGCTCCACCTGGGCCACCTGCGCTTGATGACCGCCGCCGCCGAGATGGGCGCCATCCTCTTTCCGCCCATCCCCGCCTTTTACGGCCGTCCCCAAACCCTCGACGACCTGATCAACGCCTCCGTCGGCCGCGCCCTCTCCCGCCTCGGCATCGAAAACCCCTCCTACCCCCACTGGCCCCCTCCTCCCTCCCCTTAACCCTCTTCATCTTTCCTCCCTCCTCCTTTTTCCACTCCCCACTC
>CAIQJJ010000416.1 GCA_903872065.1 uncultured Anaerolineales bacterium
ATCCTTTTCCAGCAGCTTTCCCAGATCAACCACGGCGTGAAAATCCCCGCTCGCCAACAGGTCGCGGATTCGAGCAACGACAGCGGGATCGGGTGGGTGAATTTCCGCTTCTGCTGCGCTGACTGGTTCGGCTGATCTGGCCGGGTAGACCCACTCCACGCCGGCGTACTGCGACATGGCCGGGATAAGCTGTTCCAGCAGGATCGGCTTGGGGATGAAGGCGTTGCATACATTCAGACAACGCTTACGGTCGTTGTCGTAGGCGCTGGCCGAAACGGCGATGATGGGGATATGCTGTACGGCTGGAATATCACGGATGCGCCGGGCGGCTTCGTAGCCAGTCACGCCCGGCATCAGCAAGTCCATCAAGACCAGGTCGGGGCGCTCCTGTTGGGTGGTCAGGACAGCCTGCTCTCCGTTCTCAGCCTCCAGGATGGCAAAGCCTAACGGTTCCAGCAGGTTGCGCAACACCAGCCGGTTTTCGGGGCGATCATCGGCAACCAACACCTTGCGCGGTAAGCCCAGATAGCCGGAAGGGCAGCGGAATCCCGCCAGCGCCTCAGGTGATACCTCCACCAGCGGCAAGGCCACGGCGAAGAAGAACCGGCTGCCTTTGCCATACTCGCTCTGGGCCTGAATCTGCCCGCCCATCAACCCGACCAACTGCTGAGAGAGCGCCAGCCCCAGGCCAGTGCCCTCGGCGCGGTACTTCATCTCGCTGACCTGTTCGAAGGGGCGGAACAGACGCGACAACTGCTCCGGCGTCATGCCGATGCCGGTATCGGTCACATCGAAACGGATGGTCACCAGAGCGGCGGTAAAGGGCACCGCGCTGGTCATTTCGCTTGCGGTCACGCTCAAAGTCACCGTCCCGCCCTTTTCGGTGAACTTGACGGCGTTGCCCAGCAGATTCAGCAGCACTTGCCTCAACCGCTTCTCATCTGCCAGCACTCCCAGGGGTAACGTGTTGGCGGTATAGACGAACTGCACATTTTTCTGGATCGCCCGGGCGCGCAGGATGCCGGCGACGCCTTCCAGAAAAGTTGGCAGGTGCAGGGGGGATGGCGACAGTTCCAGCCGCCCGGCCTCGACCTTCGCCAGATCGAGCAGGTCGTTGATCAGCGTCAGCAGGTGTTCGCCGCTCTGGCGGATGACGTTCAGGCCCTGGCGTACCTGATCATCGGCGGTCAGTTCCTCGCGCCGCCCCAGAATCTGGATGTAGCCCAGGATGCCGTTCAAGGGGGTGCGCAGTTCGTGGCTCATGTTTGCCAGGAAGGAGCTTTTCGCCTGGTTGGCGGCGGTCGCTTCTTGCGCCAACCGCTGGGCTTCATCCCGTAAGATGCTTTGCTGATGGAGGGAGTGCTCCAGGCTGGTTAACATGCGCCACGAAGCCACTGCCACGACGAAGAGGGCCGCCGACCCGAAAATGAAGTTGGGTGTGCCGGCCTTGATGGAGGCGACGGTGAAAATGAAGCTGATCAGGCCGGCGGTCGGCAGGCTGGCCCAGGGGCGGATCAGGGCGGAGGCCAGTAAGACCGGAAAGACAAAGAACATGTGGCTCTGCCCTTCGGCAAGCGCTTGCAGGTTTTCCCCGGCCGCCAGAACGATGATCAGGGCGATGAAAATCAGGCTGGCCGGCAAGACGCGTCCACGCTGGTTCAAAAGGTACATCCCCAGCACGAGCAGATCGAACAAGATGGACACGGAAATGAGCCGGTTCGTGCTGCTGATGCTGGCGGCTCCGCTGATGGTCACAACGAATACAGCAAGCGGCGTCAGGATGGTAAAGGGGATGCTGCCCAGCAAAAGGGTGCGCAGCAAGCGCGAGCGCCGCAGATCGTCCGGATCGTGGATGCGGTGTTCTTTACCGCCGACGACCGGTGTGAAGAACGAGCGCAAGCGTTTCATCGTTGTTCCAGCCCCGGCGACCAGGCCATGAGCCGATAGGCGCATTCCAGGCCGGTGTGCAGCGCGCCGGCGACGGAAGGCCCGGCCAGGTAATCGCCGCAGAAGAAGACTGGCCCTTCCTGGGGGTCGGCCCAGAAGCGCAGCAAGGCGTTGAGATAGCGGGGGCGAAAGCAAGGAACCTGTTCGGGCCAGCGCACAACCAGGCTGGAGCGAAAAGTTCCTTTGAGTTGCGGAAACAAGGCCGTGATCCCCGCTTCGGCCTGGGACGCCAGATCATCATCCGACCGCGACAGGCGAAAGGTTGCGGGACGCAGTTCGCACTCGACCAGCCACTCCTGGCCACGGCGTTCCTGGAATCCCAACGAAGAGACGCCGATCTGTGCGTCGGGGATGACGATATTGTCGATGGGCGGCTGGTAGTCGCTGCGGCAGATGAAGAAAACGGTGCAGGATTGGGAGTAGGCTGCCTGGCTGAACAGGCTGCGCCAGACCGGACGCAGTTGGCGAAAGAGCGGGCGCGCTTTGCTGGCAGGAACAGCGACCACGACCCGATCGGCGCTCATCTGCTGAGGGGTGGGGGTGTCATATACCACGGTCGCCTGGCTGCCGGGAGTGAAGCGGATCTCTCTGGCTGCTGCATTCGTGACGACCTGCCGGCAACCTTCGGCCAACCGGCGCGGCAGAGCGTCCATGCCCTCTGCCAGGCGGATGGTCTGCGCACCCAGGTAGCTGGCGAACAAGGCCAGGAACGCTTTGCGCGAGAGGTCTTCGGGCAGGTAGTTGCACAAGACCTGAAGCTGCGGCCAGAAGCAAACTCTACCGGCTTCTTCTGCGCCGTGCGCGCGCAGGAAGTCCAACATCGTTTCGGGCGTATCCGGGCCTTTGGCCTGCTCCAGGTGGTAGCTGGAAGGTGGGCGGCTGAGCAGCAAGGAGGGCAGCAGGCGCAAGAGTCCCAGCTTGCCTTGCCACGAGAGCGCCGAGAAGATGCCTTTGGGCGAAAGCAGGTCAATCTCTTGAAAGCGCCCATTGTGGTAGACGGCGGAGGCCAGGCCTTTGAATTTCGGTTGGATCTCCAGTCCCAGTTCGTGCACCAGGGCGACGAGAGAACGGTCTGCGCCGGTGGTGATGCGCGCCCCGGCCTGGAGGTGGAAGCCTTCGAACTCGATTGGGTAGATGCGCCCGCCGATCCGCCCGGAGGCTTCGAGGACGGTGACTTCGTGGCCGTTTTGTGACAGCCGGTATGCGGCGGCCAATCCCGCAACGCCGGCCCCGACGACGATGATTTTCATACCATCTCCTCAATTTGCAGGAATGTTGTCATCAAAGTGATGATCCAAAACGATGGCTCTTATCTTGTCGTTGGCTTCATCAAATCTGGCCTGATTCTGATGTAGGTCGGTCAGGGAAACGGTCAGGAAAACGGTCAGGAAGAGATTAGAAAATATCCATAGAGTGCAAAAAATAGGTAGACCATCAGCTACATTTCAACCCCTTCGACACCTTCTACCACCCTCGATTACATGGGCTGCTGCGAAAAGTATATGGCGAGATGTAGCGCAGAGCCGCCAGAACCCCCGGTTTTCCAAATTGTTGCCTTTGCAACTATTGTCTCTCAAACAGCCAGGCCAGAAAGAAAATTGATATGCTGCAAAACTACTTCGGTTTCCCCCGCCTCTCTTTCACCAAAGACATCCCCCGGCTCAATTCTTCCTGGCTGAGGGCCAGAGCGAACTCTGCGCCCGTCTCGATTTCCTGCTCAGAGAACGCGGCCTTGTCTTATCACCGGCGAAACCGACTATAGCAAATCTACCACTGCATGCGGTTTCGCTGTCAGCCTCGACCCTTCGTCGTTCATCTCGCTAACCCTTTCTTCGGTCTTTTCGCCATTTACAGGGACTTACTTGCCGCCCTCAGTCATAAAATGTCCTTCGCGGCAATCCAAGCGATGTTCTTTATTACCGCCGTTGCTCGTATTCGTTTTGCCTTCCACGAAGCTGCTCCACACCAAACACCGTTTGCCAGTCTTATTAATCACAACCTGCTCCATCCCAAAACGTATAGTGTAGCGGCAGCCACCATTGCCAATGGCGGTGACAATATGAAATATACACATCGCTGTTCGCTAGCCAGGGCGCGCCACACTTGGCCATTTTATGCGGGTCAGGAATCTACATTATCCTGGAAAATGGCACGCTTGGTTTATTGTGGCTGTGATGTGCACCAGCGCCAACCAGGGTGAACCGGCGCAAATGGTTTAGGCTGGAGTGTTTGGCCGGCTTCGCTCAACCATCATTCGTAGCGGAGTGCTTCCACGATATCCAACCTGGCTGCCTGGCGGGCCGGGATGATGGCCGCCAGTGCCCCAAAGAACAGGCCGCCGGCGATGGCAATGATCACGCCCTGGGCTGGGAAGATATAGTTGGCCTGGAAGCCAAGCAGCGAAAAAGCCTCGACTGCCATGCGGCCCATATATAACCCGGCCAGCAGGCCAAACGATGTGCCAATGGCTGACAGGATAAGCGCCTCCGCCAAAATGACTGTGCGAATCTGACGACGGGTGGAACCGACCGCCCGTAGCATGCCAATTTCACGTGTGCGCTCGATCACGCCAATAGCCAGGGTGTTGACCATGGCAATCAGCGAAGGAATGGATAAAAAGACGACCATCGCATACATGCCGATGAACGCGGAGTTGAACAGGCCAATGTTTTGGTCGAGGTATTCACGCCCGGCAACCAGCTTGAACTGCGGGTAGGCCTCGACGGCTTTCTGGAAGGCCGCCTCGATAGCGTCAACATTTGCCCCCGGTTGGATGTTAATCTGGAAGAAAATATCCTCCGTGCGCCCAAAGTCGGCGGCGATATTGGCCTGCGAGATGTAACCGGTGCTGGTCTTAGCATTGAGGAAGTCGGATGCCACCCCGACGATTTTGTAGGTCTGCTCGCCATTAGGGGTCAGCACCGTAACGCTGTCACCCATTTTGACGCCGGCCGCGCTGGCCAGGATGCCATTGATGATCATGGCGCGCCCATTTTGCATTTCTCGATAGGCAGTTTCGGGGTCGCCCTGGCTGAAAGCCAGGCCGCTGGTTTCTGTGTAGGCGATTGGCTCGATACCGAGCATCCCCACGGCCACGCCGTTAACCTGCGTAGCGGCGAAACGCATCGTACTGACCACATCCACGCCGTCCACGCTGCGCAGTTCATCGGCCAGTTCGGGGGCAGCACCCATGTTCGATCCCCACAGCGAAACAGTGGGGGGAATGAGCAGGTAGTCGCTGCCCAGGCTTTCTTCGAGCATGCGGGTGAAGGTGATTGATATGCTTGACAAAACGCTGGCGGCCATGATCAGGATTGCCAGAGAGATCATTGTGGTGGATGCCGTGATCGCAGCGCGCGATGGCTGGCGACTGAGGTTGCTTTCGGCCAGTTGAGCCGTTCCAGCGCGAGCAAATGCCAGCGAAGCCAGACTTCCGAACAGGCGCGCAATCGGGTTGACTAACGCAGGGCCGACCGCAATCAGGCCGATCACTAACAAGAACGATCCTAGCCCCAACAGCCCGGCATTGCCTGAAAACAACGCCAACAGCGCCAGCACTATCATTACCACACCGCTCCAAAAACCGCGCCCGGCCATACGTTTGATCGTCAGGTTGCCTACATCAGGGCGTAGCGCTTCCAGCGGGGTCACATGGCTGGCGGCGCGGGCAGGCAGCCAACCGGCAACCAGTGTGATACCTACGCCGAGAAAAAAGGAAATGATTACCAATCCTGGCGTCACTTCAGGCGAGGCGATGTTGACGTTCAGGTATTGGCGCATGATGCCCCCCAATGCCCTCAGCATCAGCCAGGCAAAGGTGTAGCCCAGGAAAATCCCAATCACTGTGCCGATCACACCCTGGATCATGCCCTCAAACAGGATCAGCCAGGTAATTGTCTTGCGGTTGGCCCCCACGGCGCGCAACATGCCAATATCGTGGCGGCGTTCGGCCACGATGGTGCGGAAGGTGTTGAAGATGATAAAACCGCCCATCATCAGCCCCAGCACGCCCAAGAAAGTGAGAATGCTTTGCGCCACACCGATATTTTGCAAAATTTCGGCTCCGGCCTGCAACACACCCAGGGCATAGCCATCCCCCACGGCAGCGATGATATTGGTTTCGATCTCGGCACGGCGGGCTTCGTCGAGGCTATCAAAGTTGGCTTCGATCAGGTTGATCTGCCCTGGCATGTCGAACAGCTTTTGAGCGTCGTTCAAGGTGACGAGGATTTCCTCATTACCGGGTAGCAGGCGCTGCGGGGTGATGCCGACGACGGTTAGTTCGACTTCACCGAGAGTGGTCGGCAGGCGCAGGTTTTCGCCCAATTTGACGCCAGCCATGTCGGCCAAAGATTCGGCGATCACCGCGGCGGCTTCATCACCTGCTTCGAGGAAACGCCCTTCGACGATGTTGAATGAATTTACGGAGCGAATCTCTTTTGGTACAGCGCCCACCAGCAAGACCGATGTCACCCGGTCAGCGATGGCGGGGTTTTGGTCGTAGTAATCGGCAGGCAGGCTGATCGGGCGTTCGAGCGAACCCGCCGCGACGGTCACCCCATTCACACCTTTCACCATCTTTAGCACATCTTGCGGGAAAGCGCCATTGGTTTTGCTGGTGATGCTGATATCCACCTGTCCTTCCATCGCCATGGCGTTGGCGGTGAAAGAGTTGATAAAGGCTGGCAGGATCGAATTCATACCAAAGATGATCAGAATGCCGAAGACAATCGCCAGCGTGGTCAATACTGTGCGCAGTCTGCGGCCGGCCAGGTAGCGTAGGGCGAGGGTCAGTTGGAAGTTCATGGTTAGTCTCCTAATCGCTGATCGCTTTCATTCTGTCGGCCACGTTTTGGGCGTTATCGCCATTTTTGCGTTCGAGTTGGGCTTCGTCTACCACCTTGCCATCTTTGAGGAAGATTATGCGGTCGGCGTAGGCGGCGATGCGCGGGTCGTGTGTGACCATAACGACCGTGCGTTTGTATTGTTTGGATACATCGCGCAGCAGGCCGGCGATCTCATCTCCAGAGTAGGTGTCGAGGTTGCCGGTCGGTTCGTCAGCCAGGATCAGATCGGGTTCGGCCACCAGGGCGCGGGCGACGGCTACGCGCTGCTGTTGGCCGCCGGAAAGCTGGTCGGGGCGGTGCGCCAGGCGGTCGCTCATACCGAAGCGAGTTAGCCATTCAGTGGCGCGCCGCTTGGCTTCGGCAGGTTTGACACCATCGAGTGTGATGGGCAAGGCGGTATTTTCGACGGCGCTGAGCACCGGGATGAGATTGAAAAACTGGAAGACGAAGCCGATCTTACGGCGGCGGAGTTCGGTGAGTTTATCATCACTCAGATTGCCCAGGTTGTGGCCGGCGATGACGATCTCGCCACCGGTGGGCTTGTCGAGGCCACCAAGCAGGTGCAGCAAGGTAGATTTGCCGCAGCCACTGGGGCCCATCACAGCCACAAATTCGCTCTCTTTAATAGTGATATTAACGTAATCAAGGGCGGTCACCGCAGCCGCACCCTTGCCGTAGATTTTGGTCAGATTATGTGATTGAATAGTAGTCATGGGTCACTCCTTGATCAGCTTGGCACTTACATCCCAGAGCCGTTTCCAGGTTTCGCGGTTGTAAGCATTTTTGTTGGCTTTTACCGGCACATTGGGGGCGTCGAAATATCCGCCAGTCAGATTTTGAATGGATGGTTCAGCCGCCAACCAGACATACGTTTCGGCCATCTTTTCGGGCGTCATGGCGAATTTTCGCTTCATAGCATAGACCTTGAGCAGCCAAACTGGCAAGTGACCAAGACGTTCATCAGGGATAGCAACATTGCCGACGCGCACGCAGTTGACGATCACCCCACTACCTTTCAGGCGTTCGGCCAGATCGAAGGTGAACATGACCTGGGCCTGCTTGGAATGATAGTAGGCGTACTGCATATCGAACTTGTGCTCGCCGTTCAAATTGTCAAACTCGATATCGAGGAAGGGGTAGGTCATCAAACCCTTCGATGCTACGGTAATTATGCGGCTGGGTGCATTGGCCTTGAGTGTATCGAGGAGCAGGTGAGTCAGCAAAAATGGGCCAAGATGGTTGGTGGCGAAAACCATCTCCACGCCATCGGCGGTCAGAACCGGTCGCTTCAGGGTGTGATCGAAGGTAGCGGCGTTGTGGATCAACACGTCCAGCTGCTGGTGGCGGTCGTTGAATTGATCAATTGCGTCGCGTATAGATGCCTGCGAAGATAAATCCATCGGAAGCAGGTCAACTTTATTGCTGCCAGTGAGTGCGATCACATCTTGCATAGCTTTCAGCCCGCGTTCGGAGTTGCGGCAAGCCATCACCACATCGGCGCCCAGACGAGCCAGTTGAATAGCTGCAGCTTTGCCTATGCCTGAATTGGCTCCGGTAATCAAGATCGTTTTGTTGGTAAGATTGTAGGGCATATCAGTCTCCATTTGCGAAATCATTCAATCACTAATTTCTTGGGTTTGCCACGCGGTCGCACCTCGGGGTTGAGTAGGGCTGGTGTTTGATTGCATCCAGGCATAGTTCTCAGAGATATTCATAAACTTTTCTTCGCTCTTATTACCCAACAGCGACTCGATCACGCCCGGCATATTTGGCGATATACAAAGCGGCATCCGCGCGTTTTATTAAGGTCTCCAAATCCTGTTTATCTTTGGCGCAAGAAACACCCAAGCTGAGAGAGATTTTGATGAATTCATTCTTGATTGGAATGGCAAGACCCGCGATGTGTAGCCGTATCCTTTCAGCTATTTGGCATGCCTCTTCCAGATCGGTTTCAGGCAGGATAATCGCAAATTCGTCGCCCCCATAACGCCCAAGCACATCTATCTCTCGGATATTCCCCAGGCAAGTTTGAGCCACTGTTTTTAACACCTGATCGCCAATGGCATGACCATAGGTATCATTGATTTGCTTGAAGTGGTCAATATCTGCCATTAGAACCGAGATCGGGTGATTAGAGCGTCTTTTATGCTTGAATTCATGTTCTGCTAATAACATAAATTGGCGACGGTTGTTTACTTCGGTCAGAGAATCGGTAATCGCCATGTATTGCAGATCATCCATCAGACGTTTGTTTTCGCTTTCGCGGGCGGCTAACTCTGCGGTCATCTGATCGAAGGCACGCGCCAGTTGGCGCAATTCGCTGGCGCCAGCGGGCAAGAAGGTACGCGTTTGAAAATGACCGGCTTTGACTTGTTGAGTAGCAGCCAGTAGAACTTCAACCGGCTTAATGATTAACTGGTTACTTCCAATCCAGGCTGACAGAAAAGCAAAAATTGTTACTATTCCCAGCCCGATCAAATTGCGAAGTAACCTTTGATCGGCTTTCGCATATGCTTCTTGAGTGGGGATGCCAATGCTTAAAAACGTTTGCTGTTCCTGCCCATCGGCCTGAAACGGGGTAAAGATGAAAAGTCGTCTCACCCCGTCCAGTCCTATGGTTTCGATGACGCCTTCTCCTTGTCGAGAAAGGATGGCTTCCATAAGGGGAGTTTCAAGCGCTGACAATCCAACCCATTGTGCAGAGTCGGGAAACCGCGCCAGAATCAGGCCTTTGTCATTGACCAATGTCATCGAAGCCCCTGCTGGCAAAGTCAGACCAATCGCCGGTTCAATCATCAAATCATGATTGGTTGCGAGCAAGCGGGCTGATTGAAGCGCGCTTGCCTGCACATCCATGGCCGCTGTTCTACGTTCCTCCAGCCCTGAAATCAGGGTCAATCCCAGGGCTGGTGCAGTAACCAATGCCATCAGAAACAGCAAGCGGGTATGCAATCTGGTAAAAGAGAAGTTATGGAGAGCCCATCTGAAGAAGCGAGCGAAGTGCTTCATGCTGTCTTGCCTTCTGTCTCAGGAATGCTGGTTGTCGCTGTTATCCAGCTTGCTCTTTCAAGACACTGGTGCTCCTTTGGTGCGTCCCATCCAGGAGAGATCATCGAATTCACCAAAATGCTGAGAAAAGATTCGATAGTAAAACAATTCCTCTTTACTGTTGAGCACCCAGCCATTGGGGAGGCGACGATCCACTTTGAAATCAGCGTCGCTAACGCAGGCTTCGGCATAGCGCGCCAAGAGTTCACCAACCCCAGAACCTTCCCAGAATTTGGCTTTGGGTCGCCATAAGACTCTATCTGGCAAAGCGCCAACCATCGCCTGACGCAGAATCCACTTCTCCACCCCGTCGCGTAGTTTGTATTCCGCCGGGATGCGCAGCGCGTAATTCACAACATCAGGATCTAGAAAACCCACATAAGCCACGGTTTCATGTGCGGTCGCGCAGCGATCAACACGCTGCAAAGCTGTGTTGTGTAAGCGCAAGGTAATATCAATTAATTCATCGGGGAGACTGGCGCGGTCAAGGCCTTTAAGGTACTCATAACCAGCGAACAGTTCATCGCCTCCCTCACCCGAAAAAACTGCTGAGACATACTGGCTGGCAAGCTGTGCAACCAGATAATTCATGACGCTCGAACGTACCAGTAAGGCATCGAATGATTCGAGATAATAAATCACCTCAGGCAACGCTTTAACCATGTCTACAAGTTCAACTACCTTTTCATGGTGATTGGTACGAAGGAATTGGGCTGCCTCGCGAGCATACTTCAGATCGGGTGCATCTGGTAACCCGACTGCAAAGGTGTGGAACTGTTGAACATGCGGGCGCGCCAGTGCAGCCATAACGCTTGAATCCAGTCCTCCCGAAAGCCATGCTCCCACATTTCCGTACCCAACGCGGCGTTCTACCGCGACTTCTAAGCGACGGCGTAACTCATGACTGATGATTTCGGGTGAATCTGCCAGCGGCGGCTGGCGTTTCAGGGTGAAATAGGCTTCTAATTGGCCGTTAGCATAGATATGGCCGGGTGGCAAGAGATGGACATCACGTGTAATAGCTAACAAACCTTTCATTTCGGATGCAAATCCCAATAAGCCATCTCGCGTCATGCCATAATAGAGCGGTGAAACCCCAAAAGGCCCTCGTTTGAGACGCAGCGCTTCTCCTTCAGCCCGCGCAAAATTACCATAGCCGGGTTGATCTTGGACGACAAACTTCTGTTCGAACTGTTGAGCTGCGTCTATCTGAAGATGAGACCAGGCCAGCCCCAACGTGGCTTGGTCATTGGAACGGATTGCATGCCCGGCAGACCCACGATGATCCATACGCTGTAACATCTTGTCTACCAAAACGTTTTGGGAAGGTGCGCCAATTCCTGCGATTGCAGTCATAAGATACTCCTTTCTTTTGACGATGCTCAGAAACTAGAATTTTATAACTATCCAATACCAACATTTGTTTAACAATATATTATGGATAGTTATTTTATCCTCATCCCTTAAGGTCGAATGATCAGAAAACGGGATTCTATCCAGCCAGTGCGATTGAGTACATCGCGCACTTCAATCCAATCTTTTTCGTTGACTACCTGGCGGCGGTATAACAATTGAACAGGGGTGTTTTCAGGTAGCAAGGCGATGATCTTACCGCCCGGTTCTTCCATCATATACGCTCCTGCGCCATAGGTTAATGCCACATAAGCTAGGATCGGTGTGGGTGTAAAGGTGAATGTGGGCGTTGCGGTGGTAGTGGGGGTATTTGTTTCGGTAGGGGTGGATGTTTGTGTCGGTGTAGGAGACGGCGTAAGGGTAGGCGTTGAGCTTGCAGTGATAGTTGG
>CAIQJJ010000417.1 GCA_903872065.1 uncultured Anaerolineales bacterium
CTTTTTGCCGAATCGCATCTGATTGCACAAAACTTAGGTTAGAGGAAAGCGGCGCATACGCAAATTGAAGGATGCAACTTATGGAGAAGAATGACTTACCACTCATCTTGGATGCCTTGGCTGAACAGATGAAAACAACGCAAGATTACACGCTCTACGATGAAATGGACGACGCAGCGCGCGCCCTGAAAAGATGGGATTTCCAGGGCGACTTGCCCTACGCCGATCGCCTGCGCGAATGGGGTCTCTGGCCGTTAGAGACTGTTTCTGTCCCTGTCACGCCTCCGCCGGATAGCGCTCAACTGGAAAAGATTTTAACCTCGCTGCGCGAGCGCATCGCCGAGGCCATGCGACAAGACAGTCCTGAAGAAGCCGAACTGCGCGGCCTGTTCCAGCACATTCGCGGTCATCAGGAAGACTATTTGCAGCCCTCCTTTCCCAACGCCGAGGCTCTAGCGCGCCTCGGCGTCTGGCCGCCGCTTGCCGCGCCGTCCACCCCGCCGGAAGCTGCACGACCGGCGGGGTTGGAAGCTGCGCAGCCGGCAGGATTGGAGACTGCACGGCCGGTGGGGTCGGAAACTGCGCCGCGTCCAAGCAGCGAGGTCCGCCGCCCCCTGGAAGCGCCGCGCGCCGCGCCGGTCGCAGACCCAGATGCAAAACTGCGCGCCGAATTTACCGATACCTTGAAAGAGACCAACCTGTACCAGGCCTGCGAAAAGCTGACCGATCTGCTGCTCCGTTCTCACGGCGGCTTGACCCCCTTCATCCAACGCGAGTTGGACAAGCGGCAGGTGAATCTGGAGAAAGAGACGCAGCGTCTGATAACACTGGCGCATGAAGCCGCCTCCGCCGCCCCGGATGACATCGCCCGGCAAGAGAAGGCCTGGCGGACTGTCACAGAGATCAACCCCGTCTCTCTGGAGGCCAACCAGGCCCTGAAACATCTCTCTCAGCGGCGTCTTGGCCAGGATATGGAGAGCGATCTGGCTGAAATCCGCAGTGAAGCGCAAAAGGCGCGCGCAGCGCTCAATTTGCCCGACATCAATAAGCAGTTGGGCGATGCGGCGGTTTGGGTCAGGCGCGGCGATACCGGCGAACTGCCCGATGATTTGGCGGCGCGGGCGCGCCAGGTGCAGCAGGAACTGCTCGAGTGGCGGCTAAAAATGCGCGAAGAATTGGGCGTCGCCAGTACTCGCGTCGTAGAAGGCGACCTGCGCGGCGCTTATCAAAAGGGGCGCGACTATATTGAGCGCTCCAAGCCCGTTCCGACGTTGATAGACGAAGCCGGGGTCTTGGGCAAGGCGGGCGAGGAAGTCAAAACCTCTGATTTCTTCCGTGCGGTCGGCAGCCGTTTTATTGCCGGCGTCAAAGAAGTGGTTGCGGCGCGGCGGACGCAGGCGCGGGCTGCCTTGCGTCCCGCTCCTGACCAGGCAGAGCAGCTTTTGCTCGAAGCGCGCGCCATGTTGGTGGATGAGGTCTGGACCCTCGACCATCGCGGACAGCTTAAAGCGGAATTGGATGGGGTGGATGGCGAGTTGGGTGAAGCGCGCCGGGCCTTGAAACAGTTCAAAGAGGCGCGCGAGCGGGTGATGAAAGCGCAAACCGAGACTCTCCCCGCCAAACAACGCCTGGCTTTGTTCAGCGAGGCGCGTGAGCTGTATCCCGATTATCCC
>CAIQJJ010000418.1 GCA_903872065.1 uncultured Anaerolineales bacterium
CGCATCGCTGGCATGATCCCACTGTGCGAGCTCGACAATCCTATCCTGCGACTAAAGCGCGTTCTACCTCTACAGGCAATTCGATGAACACAAAATGGTTGGAGCGGTATAAATAATCCTCCCCGCTTTCGTCAATGATCCGAAGCAGGTTATCTTCTTCCGCTTGCCTGTCAGGAATAACCTCGTACATTTTTCTTACAATCAAGGATGCCTCATAGCCGGTGTTATCCACGCAAAGAACAAAATGCGTTGTTGTAGTCATAAGCTTAATCCAGATATCGTTTAATCTTGATGTCTTTTCTGCCAATACTGTAGATTTTTTGTAAGCGGCTTAAATCGCGGATGTGTGAATCAACCGCAATTGTCTCAACCTGTTGAATATCGCCAATAATCTCAAAGTCCATAGTGTTGGAGTTTAAAATTTTATAGCATATACCATCTGATTTGTCAAAGATCTATTTTTCCAGGCTGATTGAACGCGTTTCAAATGGCGAGGAAATTGTGATTGCCAAAGCAGGCAACTTCTCGAAAAAGTGGCGATTATTTCTTCGTCTTTCTCAAAATCTTGCCAGAGCGAAAAAATTCTTCTTTGTGCTATACTTGGCGGACATCCCATATCCCGCTTACAGACCCCACGCGCAACATTTCCCCGCGCCTATGCTCAAACACCCTCTCCGCCTCACCCTCTTCTCACTCCTGTTAACCGCCTTGACGGCCTGCTCCGCCGCGCCGGCGGCCTTGCCGCCGAGGCCCATTCCCTCCGCCGTCGCCGCCTCCCCCACCCCCTTCGTACCCGCCTCAGACACCCCCCAGCCGCCCACGCCTCTGCTGCCCAGTCCAAGCCCCACCCTGCCGCCCTCCAGCACGCCGACCCCTGAGCCGCCCACCCTCACCCCCACCGCCTCGCCCCTGCCGCGCGCCTCGCTCCTCTTCACCGGCGTCATCGTCCCGGCGCGCTGCGTGCAGTCCGCCATTGATGCGCGCGGCAGCGCCGACTACATTTTCGATGGAGTGCGCGACCTGATCCAGCAGGCAGACCTGGCGATCGGCGTCTTCAACGCCACCATGAGCGACTACCCGCCGCGCACCGGCTGCGTGCGCACGTATGTCCTGGTCGGCGGTTCCAGCAACGCCGACGCCCTGGCCGCGGCCGGCTTCGATGTCATGAACGTGGCGACCAACCACATTAAAAACTGCGGCCTGGGCGATTGCGGCGACCGCGCCTTCCTGGATACGCTCGACAACCTGAACCGCGTCGGCATTTTGAGCGTGGGCGCGGCGGACAACCTGGTGAACGCCCTGCTGCCCGTGGTCGTGCCGATCAACGGCGTCCGCTTCGGCTTCGTCGCCCTGGGGATGGTGGAGCCGATGGCCTTCGCCGGGCCGGACACCCCCGGCATCGCTGTGCTGAACGAGGACAACCTGCGCGCCGCCATCGCCGCCACCCGCCAGGTTTCGGATGTGGTGATTGCCATGCCGCATTGGGGGCCAGAAGATACCCCCAATCCCAATTCCTACCAACTTGATTACGCCCGCATCGCCGTCGAGGCCGGCGCGGATGTCGTCGTGGGCAACCACACCCACGTCGTCCAGGCGATCCAGGAAATTGACGGCGTCACCGTCTTTTACGGCTTAGGGAACTTTGTTTTTGACCAAAACTGGGACCTCGCCCACCAGCAGGGCGTGATCTTGCGCTTGAACTTTGAAGGCAGCCGCTACCTGGGCTATGAACTGATCCCTACCCATGTCGAGGGCAACGGGACAGTGACGATTGCCGCTGAAAGCGAAGCCGCCGAAATCCTGGCGCGCATCCAGACCGCCAGCGATAAACTCAAATAACTCAGCGCCGGAACAACTTCCACACCTCGCCGCGCTGCGGTGCGAAGAGAAAGACAGATAAAAAGATCAGCGAGGCCGTCAAGACAATTGCCGCCCCCGAAGCAATATTGGCGTAATAACTCACATATAACCCGCCCAGGCTCGAAACCGCCCCGACCACCGCCGCGGCAGCCATCATCGCCGGCAGGCGTCGCGTCAGCAGATACGCCGTCGCCCCTGGCGTCACCAACATCGCCGCCACCAGGCCCACCCCCACCGTTTGCAGCGAGACCACCACCGTCAGGGCCAGCAGCACCAGCATCAGGTTGCGCAGCAGTTCGGTCGGCAGGCGCAGCGTCGCCGCCAGCACCGGATCGAATGACATGACCAGAAACTGCTGGTAGAGCAGGGCGATCGTCGCCAGCACAATCACCCCCAGGATGCCCGTCAGCCACAAATCGGAGGCGCTCACCCCAAGCAAATTGCCGAACAAAATGTGGGTCAAATCTACGGCGTAGGTCTTGATCGAGCTGATCAGCGCCACCCCCAGCGCCAGCGCCGCGGCAAAGAGAATCCCGATCGCCGTATCTTCCTTGAGCGCGCCGCGCCGTGAAAAAAAGCCGATCGCCAGCGCCACAATCACCGCCGCCGCCAGGGCCCCGATCAACAAATTGCCATTCAAGAGATAGGCAATCGCCACACCAGGCAGGATGGCGTGCGCCAGGGCGTCGCCCATAAATGCCATCGAGCGCAGCACCACGTAGCAGCCCACCACGGCGCACAAAACCCCCACCATCAGCGAGGCCAACAGCCCGCGCTGCATGAACGCATAAGCCAGAGGCGCTAAAAACCAGTCTATCATTCGCTCTCGTGACAGCAATCGTCTATGACGATCTGATTATTGGGCAGCACCAAAAGCCGCCCGCCAAAGGCCTCGCTCAGGTTTTCCGGCGTCAGCGCCTGGCCTGGCGGCCCATAAGCAATCAAACGGTGATTGAGCAGCGCCACCTGGTCGAAACGCTCCTTCGCCAGGTGCAGATCATGGGTCGAGATCATCACCGTCACCTGCTGATGGCGCAAATCATCCAGCAAACCCAGCGTCGCATCTTGCGTCGAAATATCCACCCCGGTGAACGGCTCATCCATAATCAAGATATGCGGCTCCTGCGCCAAAGCCCGCGCCAAAAAGACGCGCTGCTGCTGCCCGCCCGATAGATCGCCAATGGAACGTTTGGCCAGCTTGCCGATGCCCATCTGTTCCAGGCAGCGCCGCACCACCGCGCGGTCTTCCACCGAAGGGCGCTTGAGCCAGCCCAAATGGCCAAAGCGCCCCATCATCACCACATCTTCCACCGTCACCGGAAAACGCCAATCCACATCCTCGCGCTGCGGCACATAAGCCACGCAATCCAAATGACTGCCCAGGGGCAGCCCGTGGATCAGGATGCGCCCGCGGCGCAGCGGCAGCAGTCCCACCAACGTCTTAAACAGGGTGGATTTGCCCGCCCCATTCGGCCCGATCACCGCCACGCGCGCCCCATGCGGAATCTGAAAACTGATCTCCGTCAGCGCCGGCGCGCCGTCATACGTGACCGTGACCGCGTCAAATTCAAGTCGCGCCTCTGCGAGAGGCGCGACGGATTCGATTCTGGCGCTGGTCGTCAAAGTTTTGGCGGGAGGCAGCACGGAAGGCGTCCGGTTGGCGGCGTGTTTCACGTCCGCTCAGGGCGTCGGCGTGAAAGAAGGCGTGATCGTGGTAATCGAGCCGGGCGTGTTGCGCACCGAGACCACCGTCGCCGTGGCGATCGGCGTCACCAGGTTGGCCGGGATTTTCAACACCTGGCAGGCCTGCAGCACCGCGTCTTCATTCATCCCATTCTCTTGCAAAATGGCTTCCACCGTCGAGTTAAATTTCTGGGCGATCTGGTAAATCCCCTCGTTCGGGCGCACCATGTACTCCAAAACGCCGCGATAGCTGCGCGAGATCGGCGTCTCGGTGGGGTATTCCAGGCCGGGCGGTGGGATGAGCAGGTCCTGGCCGATAAAGATAATCGGATTCTTGGCGTCAATCCGGTTTTCCGGCGCGTTCAGGATGATCAAGAGACAGGCGTCCTTGACCTGGAACCGTTCAGCAATCCCCACCAACGTATCACCCTCCGCCACGGTGTACACAAAGACACTGGCCGGCGTTTCGGTCGGCGTCGAAGTCGCGGTCTCGGTTGGGAGCGGCGTTACCGTATTGGTGGAAGTCGCCGTCGAGGTCGAAGTGGAGGTCGAAGTCGCCGTCGAGGTCGAAGTCGCCGTCGAGGTTTCCGTCGGCTTAAACATGTCCACCGAGGGGGGCTTTCCACCTACCAACGAAAAGATCACAATCGCCGCGCCGACAATGATCACAATCGCAGCCAGCACCATCACCAGCATGGGCATCCGCTGCGAGGCCTTCTGGCGTCTGCGATAAGACTCAATCACATTCTGGGCAGATTCTTTATCACTCATGAAATATCCTCTTTGCTATCTGGAACGAAACTCCAACCAGGCTGTCACAGGCCTGTCTGGAGCGCTGTTTCCGCTTATATCATCCGAAATTTTCACGATTGTACCACAATGGACAAAACGCTTGCCTTGCTCTGTAAGTTCCCAAATCTCTCCATTTATTTCTTTGCCTGGGCCAACAATTTCTCACATTCGGCCTGGTATAAAGCGGCGATCGCGGCATTGTGAATGATCAGCGCATTCTCATCGTTGAGCGTTTCGGCGCGTTGGGTGAAGTTGTATGAGCCAGTAATCACCGTCTCCCGGTCAATCACAATCACCTTATCGTGCATATTGCGCGGGGTAGCATCCAACCACACATCCAGGCCGGCCATGCGCAAGCGGTCATACTCATCGCCCGTGTTGGCTTTGACCTGGAGTTTTTCAAAGACTCCGGCCACGCTGACGCCCACCTCGGCGCGCTCCAGCATGGCGTCGCCGATGGCGTCCGAAGTATAAGAATAGGCCAAAAAGCATACGCTCTCCTGCGCCTGCCCGATCTGCTCCAGGATGTGCGCCGCGACCCCGTCATCCGGCGAGAAATACACCTCCACCGGCGTCCCATGGATCGTTAACGAGGGGTAAGGATTGGCGGCGTGGTCGCGGGCGCCAAACAAATCCTCCACAAACATTTCTTCAAACTCGGTCGTATAGTCCTGCGCCAGTTCGACGGAACGGATACGCATCAGGTTGTTGTTATTGCGATAGACATCGTTGGCGGTGTAGTTCATCGAACCCGTCCAGACCTCATAGCGGTCAATCACGGTGAACTTATTGTGCATATAGCCCTCGCGCCGGTCGCCCAGGACAGGAATGCCGGCGTCTTTGAGCGCCTGCACCGCTTCTTCATCCATATTATCGCTCTCAGTCGCCAGGCGCACCTTCACCCCGCGTTGGTGGGCGCGGATCAAAGCTTCGCCAATCGTCGCCAGGTCCAGCTCATACACCGCCACATCCACACTGGCGCGCGCCGCATCCATCGCCGCCGCCAACGCTTCGTCCGCCCCGCCCTCTAGAAATTCAGCGCCGGGGTCGGTGAAATAGATCGCGTACCAGGCTTCCTCGGTCGCTTCCGGCGCGCCTCCAGGCTGCGCATCCTGCGGCGCGGCCCTCTCGCTGCAAGCCCAAAGCGCCAGGACAAGCAGCATCCCCGCTAAAAAACGAGCATCGCCCGGCTTCATTCAGCAGTTCTACGGCAAAATCCACAAAACCGGATCCCCAAGCTGCAAGTTCACCTGGAGTTCCTTCAGCTTATCCGGGCGGTCTGCCTCAATCGCCATGGCAATGAACTGGGCAATCGCGGTCACATCTTCCAACGAAAGCGTCACCGCTTCAAAAGGCGCCGGCGGCCCGGCTTCCAGCGTGGGCGGATGAGAGACAAAGGCGCTGCCCACCTTGAGCAAGGTTTCAAGCGGCAGGGTATAGGCCGGGATGAAAAAGCGCCGTGAGTCTCCCCAGAATTTTTCCGCTTCAGCGCTCTGCGAGCCGGAATAGGTTTTGCGTTGAAAACGGGCCTGTCCATCCACTACCCAATAAGGCTTGCCAGGCTGGTTCAGCGGAATTCCAGAGGAATAATGCACTTCCAACCGCGCCAGACCCTCCCGTTCATCCAACCTTTGCCCCTCGCCGCACTGCGGACAAACCCAGGCCGCCTCATCCGGGTTGGCTGGCAGGCGCGTCGCGCAATTCAAGCACAGCAGAGGGATTAACTCAATCGGTCGAGCCATTTTTCCACCTCCGTCACCTGGGTGATCCAATCGAACGAGTTCTCTTGGGATTTCTTCGACTTAAACTGGCGGTACTCATACTGCTCGCCATAACGGAATTTTCGGTAAGCAAAGCCCATCAGGGCAAAACCGGCCACCAGCACGCCCAGCGCCAGGAGGAACAACCCACCCGAGTCGTCGCTATCCGAGGCGTGCAGCGCAATATAAAAGGCCAGCGACGAGCCGTCAATCGCGGTAAACGCTCCCGCCGCCATGCCCAGCACCAGGATCGCGGCGCGGTAGAGCGTGCTGCCAGGCGCTTTGCCATACAGCGTTTGCCCGGTCACGCCGTCCACCACCACCTGAAACGAGCGCCCCTTGTACAGGTAGCGCAGCACCCACAAAGGATAGTAAACCAGCCCCAGGCGCTGCCGGATGAAGCGAACAAAGACCTGCGAAATGCGATCCAGCTTAGCCGCCCGGTGCACCACATCAATAAATTCCTTCTCCGCGTTCGAGCGAGCTTCACTGGCCGAGCCGACCGGCTCAAAGACCATCCCCTGCTCATGCAGCGCCTCGGCGTCAAACGGCTCCAAAGTCTGGTCTGAGATCGGTACCCGCTCCACCCCAAACTCGCCCACATCGCACGCCGCGCCGTTCCAGCTTAAATCTTGCACCACCTTCACCTCGCGCGGTTCATAGCGCTTGTTGTCGCCGCTGCCCACCTGCTTTTCGCCAAAGACCCAGCTCAACACGCGCGCCCAGCCGGTCCAAAACGGCAGATAGGCCACAAAGGCCTCGGCCAGGGTAGATTTGCTGACCGTCCCCCCGTCAATCTCATTGTGACTCTTGAGAAAAGTCTTCAGCGCCTGCACCGCCTGCTCACGCTGGACGCGCTGCGGCGCTTGATAGCGCCGGATGCCGCGCTCGCCGCGCACCATCGAACGCAGGTCGCAAAACGGGCAGCGCACGATCACCTGCCCCTCAGGAATTGGCGTCATCCCCCCGCAGTTCGGGCAGGATAAGCCATGAGTCGCTTCAGGTTCAGCCATAGGTATTCTCCACGCTGCTTGATCGCCGCTAGACTTTCGCGGCAACCCAGGCAGCCACGGCAAACAGCGTTGGCGCGGCAATCACCCCCAACCCACTGCAGGCCAGCAATCCCAACATCATTCCACTCCCGCCGGCGATGGCGCCGATCACGGGGAAAGTCGCCAGGCACAGAAAGACCACCGCCGCGGCAATCCCGGCGACCAGGTAAGGCGCTTCGGACTTGGCCGGGAAGAGGTTAGCCAGCACCGCCCCCGTACCGGCCTCGACCAGCGCCGTATAGGTCTTATCTTGAAACGTGTATTTGCAGGTAAATAGAGGGATATGCACCAACGAACGTTCAACAATTTCGTTGAGCGGGGTTCCGCGCCCGCTCAGCCAGCCCAGGGCGGCTTGCAAAGGTACCGTCGGGGCCTGCGCTTCCGCCTCCAGGTCATCCTGGTAGCGGCGCAGATCGCCGGCCAGCAGTTTGAGCGATTTGATCTCACTGACCGAGGTAGCGGCGGCCGGCTCCAGGAATAATTCTTCTTTGCCGGCCGGCGTGCGCCGCTTAAACAGCCAGACCGGGAAGTAAGCAAAGGCGATGCTGGTCAGGCGCGATTTCTTATCCAGGTCTTTCACCGTCTGATTGCCTGCCATCCAACGCGCCAGCGCGCCGCGCGCCTTGGCCTCGTCCAACGTGGGCGCCAGGTACCAATGAAATACCACCTGCGCCTTATCCACATACACCGTGGAGGAGCAGTAGGGACAGGTAACGAACGACTGCCCCTCATCGAGATGCAGTTCGCCGCCACACTGGGTACAGTTAAGGGTAGATGCAATCTCCATGCGGCCCTCTTTCAGCCCAATTCATAATCCTCTCGCAGCAGCCCGTACAGGTAGGTACCGCTGAAACTCCCATCGGGATAACGATGGTTCTCGCGCAAATGCCCCTCACGCAGAAATCCGCAGCGCTCAGCCACGCGCTTGCTGCGCAGGTTGGTATCATCGCACTGCAAACGGACGCGGTGCGCATCCAGGCATTCAAAGATCAGCTTCACCACTGCCCGCACCGCCTCGGTCACATAGCCCTGCCCTTCGTGATCCTGATCAACGATATACCCCACCTCAAATTCAGGCGTCTCCCAATTCACCACCCCCACGTACACCTGGCCGACAAATTCACCGCCCGCTTTTGCAAACGTCCCCAGGAAGAAAGCCCGCCGCTGATCCCACTCATCGGACAAATCCAACACCACCGCTTCGGCCTCGGCTTCATTCTTCGGCGAAAGGATCACATTGCCGGCCTCGTAGCGCTGCAAATGGGCGCGGTTCTTTTGCCCGGCCGCGTAATACAGCGGCCCATCGCCGGCCTGGTAGCGGCGGAGAATCAAACGTTCAGTCTCAAAACGATCGGGAAGCGTAAAACTCATTGGGGATCACCTTTTTAACAATTATACCTGATCACCGAGACCTTAAATGATTTGCTAAAAGAGACTGTAGTGCCAGCAGGCGCAAACTCCAACGTTTGTAACCCACTGGTGGTTGACCACAGGCCAGGGCCACTAGATACGCTTCTTGCTTGCCATCCGACAAATTTCCAAGAACGCCTGCACTACCGCCGGGTCGAATTGTTTTCCGCTCTGTTTGCGGATGTATTCCATTGCCCTTTCTGTTGACCAGGCAGGGCGATATGTGCGATCTGAGATCAGCGCGTCCCATACATCCACAATGGCAAAGATGCGCGCCTCGAATGGGATTTCCTGGCCTTTCAAACCACGTGGATAGCCCGTGCCATCCCATTTTTCGTGGTGACAATAGGGAATCACTATGGCCGAGCGCAGGTATTTGATCTGATTGAGCAGGTTGAATGCGTATTGAGGGTGCCGTCGCATGATTTCCCATTCCTTCTCATCCAATTTTCCTTTTTTGAGCAGGATGGCGTCGGGGATGCCCATTTTGCCAATATCGTGCAGCAGCGCGCCGCGGCGGATATTTTCCAAATCCGCCTCGTTTACCCCCATCAACCGCGCTAGCTCGACCGTCCTCTCCACCACGCGCAGTGAATGGCCCTTGGTTTCGTAGTCGCGCAGTTCGAGCGCGTTGGCCCAGCCTGCGAGCGTGGTGTTGTAGGCCAATTCCAGTTCGGCAGCGTCTTTCACGGTTTGCTCATACAGCGTGGCGCGATGAATGGCGTTGGCGATAAAATTGGCGATGGCCGCCAGAAAACGGACGTCGGCTTCTAATATGTCCGTTTTGCGCCCAACCCAGATAAAACCAATCAATTTTTCCTGAGCGCTGAGCGGTACGCCCGCCGCGCCACGGACGCCATCCCGCGCCCATTCGGGGTAGGTCAGGTTGGGGTCATTCTGCAAATCGTGGGTATGATACGGCTGGCGCGTCTGGCTGATGATGGCGTTGATGCCAGTGCCTGGCTTTTGTCGCGCACCGCTTAAACTTTTCCAGACTCCCTCCGCAACTTCGACAATCACGTCGCCGGTCAGCGGTTCGATAATCTCGATGGTGACTGCATCAGCACTGATCAGGTTGACAATCTGCCCGGCAATGACGGGCAGCATTTCGACCCGGTTCGACGCGGCGCGAAGCGCCTCGCTGAGCACCGCAATGGATTCCATCTCCCGCTCGCGTTGTTTGCGGTCGGTCACATCATGGACGATGTTCATCACCGCCGGGCTGCCTTCATACTCAATCATTTGTGACGTAAACTCAGTGTAGAGGCGCCGCCCGTCTTTATGGGCCAGGATAGCCTCGAATGTGGTGAAACCTTTGGTCATGAGTTCGGCTTGCCGCGCCCGCAATTGCTCATGAGTTGCTTCCGGCTCAAGGGTTTTCGGAGTTAGGCGGAGCATTTCCGCTTTGGTGTAGCCCAGAATGGCATGAGCCGCATCGTTCAACTCGACGAAGCGCTGCGGCCCTTGTTCTGCGGAGACAGAAAAAATGGAAATCCCATCTTTGTTGACACGGAACAGCTCGCGGTATTTCTTTTCGCTCTGCGCTATTTTTGCCTCCGTTGCTTTGCGCTCGGTGATGTCAACAAACGTAATGACCGCGCCAGTGATTTGTTCCTGCTCGTAAATGGGTGTGGTGGCATATTCAACCGGGAAACTGGTGCCGTCTTTGCGCCAAAAATTTTCATCCGATATGCGCGAGGGAGTTCCATTTTGCAGCGCAATATTGGACGGGCAAGCTTCAGGTGGGTAGGGTGTGCCATCTGCGTGGGTGTGATGCCAGATGGCGTGACTGTTTAGGCCGATGAGTTCGGCGGGGTCGTAGCCCAACATGGCTGCGGCCGCCAGGTTGACAAATACGTGGTTGCCATCCGGGTCAATGCCAATAATCCCCTCGCCCGCCGCGTTTAAGATGAGGCTTTTTTGCTGCGCGAGGCGTTTCACCTCTTCTTCCGCCAGTTTACGTTCGGTAATATCGCGGCTGGCAACCACAATCTCCTGCACATCCGGATGATTCAGCAAGTTTTGTGCGGTGGTTTCCAGCCACCTCCAGGTTCCATCTTTGTGCCGGATCCGATATTTCGCTTTGATCGACAGACCGGGATGTTGAACCACTTGCTGCCAATACTCGCGTATCCTGGCCGTATCATCCGGGTGGATGGTTTCAAACCCGCTATGCCCCACCCGCTCCTCATCGGAATAGCCGTTGATGCGGCTGTAGGATGGGCTGCGATACGAAATCACGGCGTTGGCGTCCCCAAACAGGATGCCGTCGTTGCTGTTCTCCACTACGGCACGAAACTTGGCTTCGCTGCGGCGCAGCGCATTTTCGGCTGCTTTGTGTTCAATATCCTGCGCAATGGACTTTAGCCCAAAAGCGATATCGCCCGCCAGTTCGGACAGCAGGCTGACTTCCTCCTCGTTGAAAATATTCGTTTGGTCGGCGTACACAATCAAAATGCCGTACACTTCTTGTTCGTACAGCATGGGAATGGCAATCGTGCTTCTAAAATGCGTTTTTTCGATTGCCTCCACCCAGGGCGCGTACCGTTCATCGTTGAGCATATCCTGGCAAATCACAGTTTGCCGGGTGCGGAGCGCCTCCACGCCCGGCAGTTTGACGCCCTGCTCCGGCGTCACAGTGGCCCGGATATGGTCTATGAGCGACTGGCCTTCACCGGCGAACGTTCGGGGTGCCAACACATGCCCCCCGAATTGACCAATCCAGACAAAGCGGTAGCCGCGCGTGCGCAGCAGGATTTGACAGGCCTCGTCCAACAAACGCTGCGCATCCTTCTCTCGCGTAATCAATTGATTCACATTCCGCACCGCGCGCAAGACTTGGTTGAGATGTTGAAGCCGTTGTTCGGCGGCGTGTTTATAGAGCGCCATCTCCAGGCTGGCGCGCAGCTCGCGCTCGCGCACCGGCTTGGCGAGGTAGGCATACGCCTCGGTGACTTTGGCCTTTTGCAGGGTGATTTCGTCGGTGTGGGCGGTCAGGTAAATGACCGGCGTATTCTGCTGTTCACGGATTTTTGCCGCCGCTTCGATGCCGTTCATTTCGCCGCGCAGGCGAATATCCATCAGGATGGCATCCGGTTTTTGCGTAAAAGCCAGGTTGACGGCGTCACTGCCGGTGGCCGCCAGGCCGACCACCTGGTATCCCATGCGGGTTAATAGGTTTTCCAAGTCCATGACCAGGACGGCATCGTTTTCGACAATCAGAATGCGAGAAGATGCGTTCATACGGTTTACCCTTTCACATCAAATACGATTATAACCATTGTCCCCGCGTCCGAGTTTGTGCGGATGGTTCCGCCCAGCTGGTGAGTGGCCCATAACCTGACCAATCGTAACCCCAGCGATTTACCCGCATCCCGCTTCGGTTCAGGCGGCAGCCCCATCCCGTTATCGCTGACGGTCAGGTGGCAGGCGTCGCCCTCCAGGCGCATGGTAATGGTCACGGTGGGTGCTCCCGGATAGCCGGGCGGGAAGGCGTGTTTGAGGATATTGGTGAATAATTCGTTCACAATCAAGCCGCAAGGGGTGGCATGGGTGACATCGAGGAAAATGGGAGCGTCGAGTTTTATCTGTATGCCACCTCTTCCAAACGCATCCAACACGCTGGAGGTCAGCAATTGCAGGTAAGGCTGCATATTTACCCTGGACAGGTTTTCCGACTGGTATAACTGTTCGTACACCAGCGACATGGTGCGCGCCCGACCCTCAAGGTCCATGAGGAACTGCCGCGTGATTGCATCACCCACCGTGTCGGATTGCATCTTAATCAAGGCAATAATCGCTTGCAGGTTGTTCTTGACGCGGTGATGGACTTCGCGCAGCAGCGCTTCTCTTTCTTCAAGCCTCGCGCGCAACTGCTCCTCCATGTGCTTGCGTTCGGTGATGTCGCGGTGAATAAAGAGGGCGCTTCTTACCTGCCCCTGTTCGTCGAATTCAGGCACGCCGCGCGAATTCAAATAAACCGTTCCGCTGGGAGCGGGCATGGAGGTTTCAAATTCCACGGGCTGCCGCGTTTCGAATACGCCGCGGACGATGCGCTCGGAAAATTCGAGCTGCTCTGCTGCCATCGTGCCAATTTCACGATGGGACTTGCCCAGCAGCGCTTCGGCCGAACCGTGCACCATGCTTTCATAGGCTTGGTTGATGAACACATGCCGCAGGTCCCGGTCAAAACGGGCGATAATATCGGGCGTATTTTCCACCAGCGTTTTGAATTGTTGCTCACTGGCGCGCAGGGCTTCCTCGGCGCGCTGGCGTTCCACCAATTCCTGCCGTAATTGAAAGTTATTCTGGAACAAGTTCTCCGATAAAAACCGTGACATGAACGCCGTCAGGATAATCAACATGGCGGTAGAGACGAAATCGCCCGGCACGCTGCGCACCAAAACCTGCGGCGTGAACGCGCCCGCCAATTCCCCAAAACACAGCCAGGCGGCGCAAGCCACCGCATAAAGGGTCAGGAAAATCATCGTGCGTTTGCGCGTCACCATGCTTGCCACAATGAGCAGGGCAGGAAAGCCCAGATTGCTGATATTGTGGATGCCCAGACTCAAGGTTGCCACGACGGTGAGGATGGAAAACATGAACAGGGACAGGAAAACGACCGCCAGTTCGAATTTTTCGCGGCGCACCAGCATAAACGTGAAAATTGTGACGGGGATGCCCAGGATAATAATGAGCGCAAACGTCACATCATGGTTGGAGAGCGCCGCCAGTATGCCAATGACCTGGCCGATAAAAATCGCAAACGTGAATTGAGAGAGAATCCTGGAAACGCGCAGGGTATCTCCATAGGTGTCCAATGGATGGAATTTCTTAAGGAGTTTTGAGTTCAACATGTTTGACTTCCGTTCGCGTTATCCATTCAAATCAAAAACAATGACAAAATTTGTGCCCGTTTCCGTTGAAATGTCCAACCTGCCGCCCAGTTGGTGGGTGGCCCACAACCTGACCAGCCGCATCCCCAGCGATTTACTTGAATCCCAAGCCTGGTTACGTGGCAAGCCCACGCCGTTATCGCCGACGCTCAAGCGGCAGATATCGCCCTCCTGCCGCATGGCAATCTCCACCCGGGGCGCATTTTGATACCCGACTGGAAAGGCGTGCTTGAGAATATTGTTCAGCAATTCGTTGACAATCAGACCGCACGGCATGGCCTTTTCCATATCCAGCGTCACCGGCGCTTCAACGTTCAGTTGGAGCGCGCTGCGCCTGCCAAACGCTTCCAGCACATGGGAAGCCAGCTGCTGCAAGTATGATTCCATGCTGACTTTCGACAGGTTTTTGGCCTGGTACAACTGTTCATACACCAGCGACATGGTGCGCGCCTGTCCTTCCAGTTCCTTGAGGAATTGCCGCGTTTCATCGTCGTGGATGGCTTCGCGGCGCATTCTAATCAACGCCATAATGGCCTGCAAGTTGTTCTTGACGCGATGATGCACTTCGCGCAGCAGCGTCTCCTTCTCTTCGAGCGCTGCGCGCAATTTTTCCTCCGCCTGTTTGCGTTCCGTGATGTCTTGCAGGATGCCTATCACCCCAATCCGCTGGTTATGCCCGTTGTGAACCTGGACCGCCGAATCGGCCACCCAGCGCGTTTGGCCGTCGCGCGTTAAAATGCGATAGTCGCAGGCCCAGTGGGAAATATTACCAGATTCGCTCAACCTGCCAGCGCTTTCCGTTGTAAGATGAGCCAGGTCTCCGCGCATGACGGCTTCCTGTTCCAAGCCGTCAAAGATGGCGGGGGTGATTTCCGCGGCGGAGTACCCGGTCAATTGACGTATCCCATCGCCCATAAACGTGTAAGCTTCCAAACCTTTTTCGTAGTCGCGATAATATGGCACCGCTCCGGCTGCCGTAATGGCTTGCCGGTAGCGCGCCTCGCTCAGTTGCACGGCTTCTTCCGCCTTTTTTCTTTCGGTGACATCGCGGTAATTGACCACGATTGCGCCCACCGCCGGGTCGTCCAGGCAGTTGTTAACAATGGCTTCCGTCCAGCGCCATGAGCCATCCAAGTGACGCAGGCGAAATAACCCGCTGCGGCGGCTGCCGGGCTTTTGGGCGACTTCCGCAAAATCCCGGCTGACCCATTCCAGGTCGTCCGGGTGCATGATTTCAAACAGGTTTTTGCCAAGAAACTCGTTGAAGCCATAGCCAAGCATATTGGTCAAGGACGGGCTTTCCCACAACAACTTGCCGTTGACATCCAGCAGTGAAATATAATCCAGGCCGTTTTCAATTAATGCCTCCAGGCGACGTTCGCTGCGCTGTACTTCGCCGTACAAGCGCGCATTTTCCAACGCGATGGAAGCCTGCCCCGCGACGGTCATCAGCAATTCGATATGGTGCTGGTCGTAAGCGTATTCCCGCTCGTAATCCTGGTGCGCGATGACCCCGATGACTCGCTCTTCGATGCGCATGGGGACGCCCACGAAGGAGCGCGACGGCGTGCCAATCAGGTCAATCCCAAGTCGACGGAACTCATCGTCATTCCCCTGCCTGAACAGCACGGGCGTATTATGGCGAATGATGTAATCCGTGATGCCGTTGCTGAGTTTGCGCCCAACCGGGTCACGCCGTTGCCCATCCATCATGTAGATTGGGAAAGAAATATACTGGTTGTCCGGGTCATAAAGCGCGATGTAGAGGTTGCGATTATCCAGCGCCTGCCCAATCCCAGTATAGATGCGCTCCAGGATTTCCGCTGGCTCGGCCAGTTGGTTGAGTTCCTGCCCGAGCTGGTTCAGGGTGGTCAGTTCGGCGTTGCGTTGCACGAGCGCCTCCTCGGCGCGCTTGCGTTCGGTGATATCCAGTTCAAGCCCGTCCCACAGCACGTTCCCCTTGGCCGCTCGGCGCGGCGCGGAAATGAGCAGGCTCCAGCGGCTGGTTCCCGAAGGCAAGCGGATTTTGACTTCCGTGCTGAAGGGCACCATGTGCGCAAGCGCCTGGGCCTCCTGCTCCACCACCCTGGACTGGTCTAATGTGTCAAGATGCTGGTAGATCAGGCTGGCGTCCTGATAAACCGCTTCGGCAGTCAGCTCGTGCAATGTTTCGATCCCGGCGCTGACGTATTTGAACTGGCGCGCCTGGCCGTCTTTGCCCATATCCAGTTGGTAAACCATGCCGGCTGGCAGGTGGTCGCTCAGGTTGCGCAAGCGCAATTCACTCTCCTGCAGCTCCTCTTCGGCGCGTTTACGGGCAATGGCAAAAGCCGAAAGGTTGACAATTTGCTCGATGGCGCTCTGGTACGGCGCCATCTCCACGCGGGACAGGATGACGATGGCTCCCAAATGTTCCCCCTGGTGAACGAAACCGATGGCATACACAGCTTTGACGCGCAGCAGTTTTTCCACCGCCACGCACAACGGGCGCGGCGCAAACGAAACCAGGATGGCATGCAGCCCAGCATCCAGCCGTTCCAGCTTGCTGCTGCGATAGACGCGCAACTCGTTGTGCGTCATGCTGGCAACGGGATACGGTGTATCGAGCAGATTCCTGCCAAAGATAGCCGAGATTTTTTCCATCGGCACGTCGAGGCCGTGATACCCCATCGCGCGGATGACCTGGTCGGATTCGTCCAGCAGGCTGACGCCGGTGACGCAATCGCCGATCAATTCCTGCACTTTTTTGGATGCCAGGGTGTAAATTTCTTCCAGCGTGGAGGGCCGCAGGAGCGCCAGTTGAACATCCGAGATGATTTGCGCGGCGCGTTCTGCCTCTTTCCTGACCGTGACATCGCGCATGATGCCAGCCCTGCCGGTGACATTGCCAGCGGCGTCATGTTGAAGCCGGCTCGTTATTTCCAACCACTTCCTTTGCCCGGTTGAGCTGACAATCCGAAATGCGGCCAGGGGAATGTCATCGGTCATCTGGTGCGAGAGCAGGCTGGAAAGCATTGGACGGTCAGCAGGATCAGTCATGGCTGACATGAATTCCGAGATATGCTTTGAGACGAATTGTTGAGGCTCATATCCAAACATAGAAACCCGTGAACTGAGGAATGTAATCCGGCCGTCAACATCCAGCGCAAAGACAATATCATCAATATTTTCGACCAAATCCCGGTACTTTTCCTCGCTGGAACGCAGGTTGGTTTCGGCTTTTTCGCGCGCCTCGTTGCGCTGTTGCGCCAGGCGCAGGCTTTTGCGCATATTCTCGGCCAGCAAATCCGTTGCCAGGATGATGACCCCCATGATGACAGCGATGCCGATAAAGTCAGTCACCCACGTATCCGCCGGGGTGGGTGTGTACCAATGATACACTTCACCGAAGACCAGCCATCCCAGGGAGGCCAGCGAAAGCAAGGATAGAACGATGAAGTCACGGCGCTGCATGAGCAAACTGGCGATGACAACTATTCCGGGATAGGTCAGGATGACAATATCCCGGATGCCCTGGCCGATGGTCGCCAGGATGTTTGTTATCACTAAAACTGTCAGCACCACGAGCAAGCGGCTGTAGCGCAGGTATCCGCGGGCCAGCAATCCCAAAGCGGCAAGCATCAACAAGCAACCAGCCAGGGGAATGACGAATAAATTTGCGTCTTTCCAATATAACGACATGGCCATAATCACCGCGTATGCCGCCAGCAGTGAAAAAATAATGGTCAGAATCACCTGTGCGGCGCGCTGGTCTTCATCGCTTTTGAAGACGTTTTGTAAAAATGGCATTTTCATAGCCTTATTCCATTCTTTTATATTTTGCAAAAAGGGGGATATAAAAGCCCGTCGCAATGATCAATGCGAATACAAAATATAACCCCACGGTGTTAAATGTCTGCGCCTGGTTGGTCTTTTCCTCGTCTCCCGGAAAAACGGGCGGAGCGAGCCAATGTTTTAGTTGGTTTGGCAGTTGGAATTTCACTTTATGCGCTCATATTTCGGTGGAACCGTTTGAAAGGCACATAATCCAGCAGCATGTCTTTGGGGATGATGGCTTTAATGCCAGACTCTTTCACCAGTTGCGGCGAAGCAGGCTTGACATCGCTGGTCACGCCAATAATCCATAAAGTCGGGTCCCATTCAATGAGTTCCTGCGCGGTTTGAACGCCATCCATGTCGGACAGGTTGATATTCAAAACGACCAGGTCGGGACGCGCCTGCTGGCAAAACGCGAGCGCGTAACGCCCGTTGGGAACCATACCCACCACTTCCACGTCCACGTCCGTCAACGCGGCAAAAAATAGACTCAGAGTCTTGCGCCACTCTAAATTATTGTCAACAATCACAACGCGAAATTTTCTGTTTTTCATCACAAACCCAAATCTCCGTTGGCATCCCAGACGGTATCAAACCCCACACTCTCAAGTCGCTTTTTGAAAATCGCACCGAGATTGGGGTCATCTTCGATGATGAGGGCGAGAGGGTGTGTCATACAATCTTCTCCTGCGGCTGGATGATAGGCAGGCGGATTACAAACGCACTACCCTGGTTTGGCTCACTTTGCACTTCGATAAAACCACCCATCAGGTCCACGAGCTGCTTGACGATGAATAATCCCAACCCGGCGCCACGATTGTCGCGGGTGATTTTTTGGTTAAGTTGCTGGAAGGGCAAAAAGATATGCTGTTGCGCTTCGGGGGGAATGCCGATGCCCGTGTCCGTCACTTCCAGGCTCCATTGATCGGACATGGGCTGATGGAAGCGGATATTCACGCTGCCGGTTGGGGTAAATTTAATGGCGTTGCTGGCCAGGTTTTCCAGGATTTGCCGGAGGCGTTTTTCGTCGCCGTATAATTTGGCGGGGAAGGGAGGAACAATCTCTGTTTTCAATTGCAAACCCTTCTGTTGGGCGAGCGGCGTCAAATGGTCGTTGACCGATTGCAGCAACCCCTCCGGGGCAAAGACCGCAGGCTTCAAATCCAGGTTGGCGGCTTCAATCTCCGCCGCATCGAGCAGGTCGTTTACAATCCCGGTAAGATAATTGGTGCTTTCAACGATTTTCTGCATTGCGTCGCGTTGTTCGGCATTGATTTCGCCAAAGACTTCGGCCTCCACCAATTCGGCGTAGCCCAGCACACCGCCCAGGGGGGTGCGCAATTCGTGGCTGACGCGCGCCAACAGGCGAGTCTTGAAGCGGCTGGCTTCCAGGGCCTGGTCGCGCGCGGCGGCCAGGTCGCGGGTGCGCTCCGCCACGTGTTGTTCGAGCAGGTCGCGTTCCTGCTGGAGCAAGTTGAGGGCTTGCGTTTCCGCCTGCCAGGCGCGATTCACGTTGCGCAGCAAGACGGTGATGGCGGCAATCAAGCCGGAGGCCGCCGCCGTATACGTTACCAGGGTGATGAACGCGCTGCGCAAATCGGGCGGGGCAATTTGGGCGGATGCAGCGCTCACTGGCAGGTAAATTCTCTGCGCGATGAGAAACCCAAACACGGCCAGGATAACTAGCGAAATGAGCAGCGTAATGATTCCGCCGCGTAATTCTTCAAACAGCACGCCGATAATTACAATTGCCACACAATAGATAAACGCCTCCACCGAATAACCGAAGTTGAGCAGCTCTACGATGGTCAGCCCGTACAGGGCGATGATGAAGATGGCCGTGCGAATGCTGAGGTGCAGAGTGCGCCATAACGCCAGTGCCCAAAAAATTGCCACAATCAACAGCGTCGAAAGGAAGTATTCGAACTGCCCATACACGTTTGGCAAAGCCAGTACTGCCGCGAACAAACCCAGCGCGGCGGCAAAACGCAGGAAAGTAGTGAAGATTCTTTCGAGCGTGCGCGACCAGGCAGGGCTGTACCTGGGGTCGAGCGGAATATCCATTTTTATGCGTGGAGCAAAAAAAACCGAGAAGGATATTTTTCCCATCGCAGGCGGCTTTCCGTCTCGAATAGTTGGATTCGCGTCGCCTGCTACTGAGGCTTGCGCGGTCATTCGCGGCTGCGAGAATTCCGCACCGCTCATGGACCTCAGCATAACGATGCGCCCCGTTGACTGACCATATTCATCTTTCAAGGGCGAGACACGCACTTCGTAAAGGCGTTTTGCTTCGCCCTCACCCACTGAAATTTCGGTTTCAATCTTCGGGCTGGCATGGAGCTGCTCAACCAGGGACTGCCAGGGGTGGAAGATTTCCTCCACACTTTTCCCGATGGCCGAGCGTACCGGCACACCGACCATTTGCGCGGCGGCGGGGTTGATGTCCACCACGTTGTCGCGCAGGTTGAGGATAATCACGCCGTCGCCCATCAAATCCATGATGCGGTCGCGGGCCAGCGGCTTGATGTCCATCAAGCGAAATCCGAAGATGGCCCAGGTCAGTGCCGCAACAGTGACAGTAAACGCAAAGGGGGTCAGATCAAGGTATGGGATGGGACTTTTGCCCGTAATGTACAGCGCATTGCCGACCCAGGGGGCAAAAACCGCCACCAGCATAGCGATCATCTGGCCGCGATAGGCGCCCGGCTTGCGCCACAAAGCCCGCATGACCAGGAACGTGCCAGCGAGAAGAATTGCATAAGAATATCCGAAATGCACCCAGAACCATGCGCCGTAGGAAGTTCCCAGCGCGGAAAAATCGCCCTGCCGTTGAACGTGGTATGCGCTCCAGATTAAGCCATGCCACTGGTTTGTGAGGGCGAAGAGCAGCGTCAGACAGGGGATGAGGCCCAGCGCCGTCAGGAGGCGGCGCGATAACCATTGATTCAGGTTGGCGTAGGAAATGGCAAACACCAGCCAACCGTAGGGCACAAAAGCAATGCCAAAATATTGAATGGCGCCCCAGAAATATTTGGTCTCCAGGGTTGCGCCCATGATTTCCAGCGCATACGCAAAAGTCCACTCAAAGATGCTGACCGCCATCAACAGCAGCGCGTAAGCGCCATTGGCAGCGCGATACTTCCAGGCGTAAGCCAGCACGACGATGGAAACCAGGGCGGCAGCGATCAGCGGCAGGGCATAGGGCGAATATTCAAAGTTCATCATAATGGTCAACGCTCAGGATGTGAGTTAGAGTCCCATGCCGATTAACGACGAGCCAGCAAGCGCATGCTGAAGTCGCGCAGCTGGTGGTAACTGACCGGCTTGAGCAGCACGAGGTCGGCATACTCTTCGACCATGTACCTCATGTTGGCATCCGCCGTAGCGACGATGACCTTCGTGGCAGCCAACCGCGCGTCGTGGCGGATGTGCTGGAGAATATCCGCGCCACTCAGGCCGGGCAGGTGCATGTCCAACACAATCACATCGGGCGTGGTTTCCTTCAACCGGCTGACCGCCTCCAGACCGTCCGAGATGATTTCGATTTTCAGCCCCTCCGATTTCAGGGCTTTGGAAAAAATCAGGGCGAGATCGGGTTCGTCTTCGATAATGAATGCCAGTGTCATGGTTCATCTCCTTGGATCAGAGGCAGGACGACAGTGAACATGCTGCCCCTGCCAATTTTGCTTTCGAGGGAAATTTTTCCGCCCATCAGTTCGGCCAATTGTTTGACGATGGACAAGCCCAGGCCCGCGCCGCCGTGTTTGGTGTCGGTGCCATCCACCTGACGGAACGGCTCAAAAATATATTCCTGCGCCTCTGCGGGAATTCCCACCCCGGTGTCTGCCACCGAAAACGCCCAATGTTGCTCATCGGGGCAGGACAGCGTGACGACGATACCGCCCCTCTTCGTATATTTGATGGCGTTATCCACCAGGTTGGTCAAGACTTCCTGCAAGCGCAGCATATCGCCCCACAAGGCTTCGGGAATTTCGGGCTTGATTTCGACTTCGAACTGGAGTTGCTTGCTGCGCGCCATAATGTGATAAGCCGTATGGAGCGGCTCGACGAATTTATGCGGCGTGAAGGCCTGGTTTTGCAGGGTCAGCGTGCCGCGTTCCAACTGCGCCTGGTCGAGCAGTGTCTCAACCATATTGCGCAGGCGATTCCCGTTGGCGAGGATGCGTTCCACCGTATCTTTTTGTTCGGCGTTGAGTGGCCCGTCCACTTCATCGGCGAGGATTTCCGCAAACCCGGCAATGCCGCTGAGGGGCGTACGCAAATCATGGCTGACATGCGCCAGCATTTGCGACTTATGGCGATTGGCTTCCACGGCTTGCTTGACGGCGTCGCCCAGCGCGGACTCCCGCAACTGGAGTTTGTGCGCCATGTCGTTGAAGGCGTCTGCGACCGTGGAGATTTCATCCTGGCGCTCGAACCTAATGCGATGCTCCAAATCGCCCTCGCCGATTTGGATGGTGCCATTGCGCAGGATATCCATTGGTTTGAAGATGTAGCGCACCAATGCGGAGTTTCCAACATAGAAGGCCAACGCAAAAATGATTGCGCCGACCAGGGCGATTAATAACGAAGCCGTTCGGGTGGTTGCAAATGCTTCTGCCTGGGTCACTTCCACGAAGATGAACCATTTGTTGTTGAAGACCGAACCGGTTTCCCCGAGCACACTTTCCCCATTGAAGTTTGTATACGTGCCCTGCCAGCCCTCGGCCCCATGGTTAAGCGCCGATTGCACTTCAGGACGATCCAGAAAAGATTCCTGTTGATAAGCCAATTGGGCATTGGAATTGGCAATCATGGCCCCGTTTTGGTCAATGATGTACACGCTGCCAGTCTGCCCCAGGCGCACGCGCTGTACCACCTCACGCAACACATTCATTTGTAGACGCGCGACTGCAACGCCATGTGAAGATGGAACAGAAATGATCAGGTATGGTTCATTCTTCGAAGAGAAGTAAACATGGCTGATGTATTTCTCCCCTTGCAGCGCGTTGGTAAACCAGACCGATTGGGAAATGGTAAAAGTGTTCGACAGCACAGGTTCATCACGATAAGCGCTGCCATAAATTTGTCCGTGCTGATCCAGGAAAAGCACCTCTTGCAAAGCCGGCTCGCTGGAAAGAAACTCAGAGACAAACTCCGGGTGGGTTTGCTGGATATATTCTTTGTCCACCGCAGCGCCCAGGGTAAGGGAAGTTTCGATTTGGTCAAGGAAAGAGTTAATCACATTTTCAGACACCAACAGCGCATCCTGCTGACGGTTATGCCAGATCTGCTGTTCGGTCACGTAAAACGAGTAGGCAACGATCAGTAGTATGGAAAGAAAGATGGCCAGCAGAATCTGAAACAGCGCAACCAGCAAATCCCGTCGCAGGCTGCGATATGGTTTAACTTTTGGGGTTGTGGCTTGACTCACAATGTTCCCTTAAGGGTTAAGGTTGGGCGTCCAGGAAACGCTGCCAGACATCCTGGTAAAGTTTTTCACCCTGGTCATCGAGAGGCAGCAGGATCTCGGCGTTTTGGATGTCTTTTTGGTCCGGGAAAATAACTTTGTTATTGCGCAGGCTGGTATCCAGGAGCGGCATGGCGGCATCGTTGGGCAGCCAATACCCATCTTCGGTGATAATGCGCGCGGCAATATCGGCGCGTAGCAGGAAGTTGATGAATTTTTCGGCGGCTTCCTTTTTGGTCGAGGCGGAAGGAATGACGTAGTTATCGCCCCATAAGAGCGCACCTTCGGCAGGCAATATGTAGGTCATCTTTACATTTTGACTTTTGGCGGCGCTCACGTCGTCTGATTCCGCTATGCCTGCCACTACTGCCGGGTCTTTCATGATATTGGCGGCAGTGACTCCAGCCTCCCAATCCACCATCACCAAATGGGGCTTGAGTTCGATTAACTTGGCAAAGGCGTGCTCCAACTCCTGCGGATTGGTCGAGTTGATCGAATACCCCAAGGATTTCAGCGTCATGCCGAGCATATAGCGCGGGAGATTCCACCCGACAATTTTTTCGCCGGGTTTGAGATTCCACAGGTCAGCCCAACGAGTGATTGGCTGAGAGATTTTATCGCCCGCGTAAATCAAGCCGGTTGTCCCCCAGCTATATGGCACGGAATGGCGGTTGCCGGGATCGTAGGTTAAATCCCTGAAGTTGGCGGCGATATTATTGAAGTTCGGGATATTTTTATAGTTGGGTTCCGCCAGCGTGCCGTTCGCCACCAAAGGGGGAATCAATTGATTTTCCAATACAATCAAGTCGCATATCTTCCCGGATTTAATGTCAGCAACAGCTTCTTCCGGACTCGGGTAGGGTTGAAAGTTGACCTTAATGCCGGTCTCTTTGGTGAAATCATCCAGCACGGATTGGGGCATGACGCCTTCCCAATCGCGGTAGATGATTTCCGTGGCTTGCAAGCCCGACACTGATGTGGAAGCACATCCCCCCAATAATGCCATAAGTATGACCCAGATTGCCAGCCGATAGAATCTTGTCTTAATCATTCGAGCCTCCGGATGTTAGAAATTCCACCCTAATATTATAGGGATAGCCCGAAGTTGAACAATATGTCGTTTGACCACCCCAAGATAGCCAGGCAGCTATAGCCACCTGGCCAGTAGATTATGGTTTCAGCAAGCCCAGCCGCAGCGCTGCCGCCACCGCCTCCGCGCGGCTTTTGACTTGCAGTTTCGCCAGGATGTTGCTGGTATAGAGTTTCACGGTTGAAAGTTGCAGCCCCAGTTGCGCGGCGATTTGCTTGTTGGTCAGACCCTGCGCCAACAATTGCAGCACATCCCGTTCGCGTTCACTCAGGGAAACGGTATCAGGCGGAGGCGCGTCTTGCACGTTGACCAGTTTCAAGATGGCATCTGAAGCCTTTGGGTCCAGAATCATGCGCCCTTTGTGCGTTTGCCGAATCGCGTCGGCCAGGTCATCTACGCTCACATCTTTATACAAAAATCCGCGCGCGCCCGCCTGCAATGCTTCTTTGATTAATTTTTCCTCGCCGAAGGAAGTGAGCGCGATGCAAACCGCGTCCGGGTGCGCTTGCCGGATGCGGCGGATGGCCTCCGCGCCCGAAACTTCGGGCATGACCATGTCCATCAACGTCACGTCGGGCTGCGCGCTCTCGAACACTTCCAGCGCGCCCGCCGCATTGGAGGCTTCACCGGCCAACTGCATGTCTTTGAAGCCGGAAATCAGCATGGACAGCCCTTTGCGGACCATCACGTGGTCATCCACAATCAAAACTTTGATGCGCTTCATAGTCACTCGATTCCAATTTTATCCCATCCACACGCGAGCCGCGTCCCGTGATTGGGTTGGCTGTCAATCTCCAGGCGCGCGCCAATTTCGCCGGCGCGTTCACGCATGATTTTTAAACCCATTTGCGCACCGTTGGATTCACTCGCCTCCAGGCCGATGCCGTTATCTTGCACAACCAGCTCCACGGACTGAGCCTTGAATGCCAGTTGGACATTGATTTGTGAGCAATTGGCGTGTTTGATGACGTTGTTCAATGCTTCTTGTGCGATGCGATAAAAAGCAATCTTTACATCAACCGGTAATTCGCCTGAACCTTGCGATTCGAACACAATCTGGGCGTCTACGCGCGAAGTGGAGGCGTCCACGAGGTGCGAAAGCAGTGTGCGCAGGTCGGTGTTGGCTAAACTTTCGGGGCGCAACTCCAGCAACAGGACGCGCATTTCGCCCAGCGCGCTTTTCACCAACATCGCCAGGTGATTGATGTTTTCCCAGAGCGCGCGCGTTTTGATGGTTTGGCGTTGACGCAACAACATCTCGGATGTGACGCGGGCGGAGAACAAGGTCTGGCTGACGGCATCATGCAGATCGCGGGCGATGCGCTGCCGCTCTTCCAGGGCGCTGCGCTGGATGTCCGTGTCGCGCTGGCGGATGGCTTCTTCGGCGCGTTTCTTTTCGGTGATATCTTTCCCAAAAACAGAAACCCCGAAAATTTCTCCATCGCGTTTTAGCGGATTAAAACTTAATTCCAGCACCGTGCCGCCGGCGTAAACGTCGTATTCGGTCGTATATGGCCCTTCCGCCAGCGCCCGTTTATACATCGTATGCCAGAGTTGAATATAGTCCTGCGAGGGGAAGAGCTCGCCCGGGCGCATACCCGGCTGGATTTCGATATCGCGCCGGACGCTGAAATAATCCCGCAGCCCTTTATTGAACGTGAGCAGCCCGAAGGCTTCAGGGTCAACCGCCCAGATAAAGTCAGCGGTGCTGTCAATGATCGTGGCTAAAGTGGCTTGTGATTTGCGCAACTCTACTTCCGCACGTTTGCGTTCAGTGATATCTTGAAAGAAACCGAAGACCCGGCGGTGTTCCAAGTCAACTCTGCCGATGGCATGGACCAAACGGAGATTCCCTTTGGCGGTGTTGATAGCCAACTCCACGTCAAACGGCTCGCCCAGTTCAATCGCGCGCTGTACTGCCTGTTCAATGACCGTTCTGGACGCGGGTGTATAGAAGTCAATTCCCTTTTCCACCGTTGGCTTATAGGAAGGTTCCACTTCATGAATCCGGTGGACTTCTTCCGTCCAGGTTTGCTCCAGAGTATCCATATCAAACTCCCAGCCGCCGACCTTGCCCAGTTTTTCGGTTTCCGCCAGCAAACTTCGGCTCTTTTTCAATGCTTCTTCCGAGCGTTTGCGTTCGGTGATATCACGGCTGCTGAGAACAAACGCTTGCGCCTGCGGGTCATCGAGCAGGTTGGTGGCGGTAGTTTCGATCCAAATCCAATCGCTGTGCTTGTGGCGCAGCCGATATTGAACGGTTCGACTTGCGCCGGGAGTTTTAAGAAGTTCTTCAAAGGCAGTTGCCGTCATAGGGCGATCTTCCGGGTAAACGTAGTCTATGCCGCTGGCGCCAACGACTTCTTCAGGGGTGTAACCGGTGAGATGTTGATAGGATAGGCTGACATGTTTAACACGGCGTTCCCTGTCCAACATCACGATACCATCGTGACTGTTTTCTACCACCGCGCGATAGAGCGCTTCGCTTTTTCGCAAGGCTTCTGTGGCTTTGACTCTTTCGGTCACGTCCTGCACGGTGGAGACAAATATGTTCTGACTCGGAATGGGTATACCGACTGTCGTAACGTAGCGAATTTCACCTGACTCCAAATGGATAGGCATGTTTTCCCAGACCATGCGTTTTGGGTCGCCGCTGGCATTTGCCTCTATCACGCGGGCGCGCATGGCTTCCCGTTCAACCGGATCGTGATAAATGAGTTCAAAAAAATTATCGAACGAAACCAGCGCCCCGTGCGATATGCCGTATATTTCTTCAAAGCGACTGCTGGCAAAACGAACTATTCCATCATTGATAGTACGGACGGCAAAGCCAATTGGCGCGTTTTCCATGATGGTTTCGATATAACGGTTGCGTGCTTGCAGTTCTTCTTCCGCTTGTTTGCTTTCGGTAATATCCTGCAGCGTGCCATCGAAGAATGCAATCTGCCTGTTTTGGTCGTAGGTCACGCGCACGTTATTCCGCACCCAGATACTGGAGCCATCGGGTCTGCGGAATTGCGTATCAAAGTCGCGCAAGCTTCCCGTTGCCTTGAGTTGGTCTACAAGTTTGGCGCGCGCTTCGCGGTCAAGCCATAGGTCATTGGGGTTGGCTTCCAGTGCGGAGGCATGGTCGGCATAGCCCAGCATTTTAAATGCGTATTCATTGGCGTCAATCAATTTGCCCGCTGGCGTGGAACGATAAATGCCAACCGGCACATTCTCAAACAGGGAGCGGTAACGTTCTTCGCTGGCTTGCAGGGCTTCCTGCGCCTGTTTGCGCTCGGTGATGTCCAACAGGTGACCGATAATTGCCGGGCGGCCATCCAGATCAATCCGCGTTCCCATCGCCTCCGCGTGGATGATCTCGCCGTTTTTGCGTTTTCCGCGAAATTCATACTGCACGCTCTTAACATCACCATCCAATCGGCGGCGGATATTTTCAGACATCAGGGCATGATCGTCGGGGTGAGCAATCACCAACGGGCTGCAGCCCAGCAACTCGCCCGGATCGTAACCGAATATTTTTTCCAACGTTGGGTTCACGTACGTCGCCACGCCATCCTGAATGATGTAGACGCCGACCAGCGAATCTTCGCTAAGCGCGCGGAAACGGGCTTCGCTCTCGCGCCGCCGGTCTTCTGCTTCCCGGCGTTCAGTAATATCGTGGCTGTTCAGCACAATGGCTTCGATATCCAGGTTTGCCAATAAATTTCTCCCGAGGGTTTCAATCCATTTCCAGGAACCATCCTTGTGCTGGACGCGGTATTCCAAAGTGACGACCGTTACGGGGTGGCGCAGCATCTCCGCCCATAGATTCTGCACCGCATCCAAGTCGCCTGGATGCACCGTATCAAAGCCGCTCTTCCCAATGCGCTCTTGATCGGTGAACCCGTTGATCTTTTGGTAGGATGGACTGCGATACAAAACCCTGCCGGTCGCATCCATCAATACAATACCATCATTGCTGTTTTCCACCACTGCGCGGAATTTGGCTTCGCTGCGGCGCAGGTCATCCTCTGTCTGCTTGCGCGCGGTGATGTCACGGCTGGCAAGGATCACTGCCTGAATGTCGGGGTTGCCCAAAAAATTCTGTCCCAGGGATTCAACCCAACGCCACGCGCCATCTTTATGTTTGAGGCGATACTCGACGCGATGGCTGGTATCTGGGTGCTGCAAACCGTATTCCCAAAGTTGGCGCACCCGCTCAACGTCTTCAGGGTGGATGTCCGCGAATCCATTGTGACCGAGTTGCTCTTCGGCGGCATACCCGTCAAGGTTGCTGTAAGACGAGCTGCGATACAGAAAAACGCCCTCGGCTGTGGTGAACGCGATCCCGTCATGGCCATTCTCCACCACCGCGCGGAACTTGGCTTCGCTGCGGCGCAGGTCATTCTCCGCCTGTTTGCGCGCGGCAACGTCGCGGCTGTTTTCGACCAGCGCCCAGAATTTCGCTTCGCTACGGCGTAAATCTTCTTTGGTCTGCCGCCACTCAACCTCGGCAGCCTCCAAATCGCTCACGCGGCGGCGGAGTTGCTCAATTTCGGTCAGCAATTCCTTTTTTGTCTTGCGTTGATTATTCATAACGCTTCTCATTACGCAACTGACAGATCGCAGGAGCACTTCTAGATCAGTAGATAAAAATTGTGTTTCATGACATACTATCTATAGAACTAACCAGGTTCAAGGAGTATGTCATGAAACGTAGCACATTATCATCCAATTCAGCTTGCTTGAAAAGTGATATCTCTGGGATCATGCTGAACAACAATTCACTTGGGCGCATGATGTAGTGACCAGCTACTAGCGCGATCCACTCACGATCGCCGGCAGGTAGAGTTGGTAGCCTGGCGAGAGCGCCGCTTGCCAGACGCGGTCATTGTTCCAGGTGGCGCGCGTGGCCATCCAATGCCCATCTACCTGGAAGCGCACTTCGCTGCCGATCACGCCGCAGGCGGGGTTCTCGGCGCTGGCCGCCCAGACGTGCAGGGTGTACACGACCCCACCCAGGCGTACCCCACCCAGGCGTACCCCACCCCACCCTACCCTCCCCAACGGAAGATCACCGTTGGGGAGGGAGACATCACCCAGACGCGCCTCAACAGAAGACCACTGTTGGAGAGGGAGCAGCCTGGCGCTGCCCTCCCCGCACAAAGCAAAATCCTGCCCGTTGACCACCCAGGCCGTCACTGTGGCCCCTTCGGTGGGCGTGAAGTCCTCTCCCGGCAGCAGCGCGCCGTAGAAAGTGGCCGGCGGAGGCGGCAAGATCAGTGCGGCAGATTCGCCGCCGGAGAGGTCAGCACCATAGGTGAAGTTGGCGGCGTTCGCAGCGCCTGTCCCCAGGTACAGCGTCACCGGCTGCGTGACCGTGATCCAGTAGCCGCGCCCAAATTCCAACGTTTGTAAGTTGTTGGCCCAGGTTGGTACGCCCGGCGCGTACATCTTCCAGGGCTGCGCCGGTGAATTTTCGGGCTGGTAGCTGTAAACAATCTGGTAAAGTCCATCAAGCGAACGCAGCGCCTCCATCACCGGCTGGCTTTGCTTCAGCGAATAGGCAAACAGATTCCACCCGCTGGAGCGCAGGGCGACCTCCATGCTGCTCATCAGCGCATACCAGCCCTGCCCCAGGCACGCCGCCGAGGCCATATTGTTGTAAACGTCCAGCGTCGTCGGCTGAACCTGCCAGTCGCCGCCCGCCAGAGAACGGTAATAGATGTGCAGTTGGTCTTCGGCCCCCGAGGGGACATCCGCCGGGTTATAGCTGAAACTGATCGCCGCCTGCGAAAGGTCTGGCGCATTGAGCGAGGCGGTCAGGCGGTAGGCGCGCCCGACCGGCGTCGCCCAGGCCAGCGGGTTGGGGACAGACGAGGCTGCCTGCAGCACGTAAAACTGATCGGCGCTCAAAGCAGTGTCGTCGGTAAACAGGATCACCTGCCCATCGGCGGACATGATCGGGGCCGACGAGCCGCGGATGCGGCTGCTGCTGCCGCGGATGCGCGACGAGGAACCGCGAATGCGCGACGGATTGCCGCCGACCGCAAAATCCACCATCATCTGCTGATTGGGGCTGCTGGTATCCTGCAGGCGCAGGTAGCCTTCCATCACCGGCCCCAACAAGTAAAATGTCCCCACCCCGCTCGCGAGCGAGATCGTGCTGGTCAGCGGTTGGTTAAAGGGATACAGGCTGGCCTGCAGATGATCCAACGCCACGCCGCTGACCTCCACCTGGAGTGTGGTTGAGTTGACCGGCGTAATCAGCACTTCGGGCGTCCAACCACCCAGTGGGTGCAGGGTAAGCTGTTCATCGTCCAGGATGACGCTCTCGCAGCCGGCCCACTGCCCAACCAGGTCATAGACGCAAAGCTCGTCGGCGGGCCGCGCCCCGCGCGCCAACACATGATCCTGCGTGACGCTGCCCAGGTCTATCGCCCAGCCCTGCTGAAAGAGAAACGCCCGCGCCGACGAATCGGGGACGAGGCGCTGTTGCGACTCATCGAGGAGATAAAACGTGGGATCGGCGATCGGCGAGACGTCCTCCGGCGGCGCGAGCCACTCGATCTGCGTCAGCGCCAGCGGAAACTGCGCCGGGCCAGGATTGCCGCCGCCCGGCCGTAGGGCGTCGTAGAAAAGCTGGATCGTCTCCCAGTCGGAGCGCCCGGTCACCTGGTTGGAGAGCGTCGTGGCGCACTCATTCAACCAGGCGGCGGCAAAATGAAATTCGCTGTACGCCGGGTCGCCGCGATAGGGGTCGGTCATTGCGCCAGGGCAGCTATCCACCGGGATCAGTTCGCCGCCCGTGGTTAAGCCCAGGTAATTGTCGTTGAGATAAAAGGCGTAATGCCCCAGTTCGTGCGCCAACGCCCGCGGCCAGTCCTCGCCCAGGTTGGCCCCGGCGCTGCCGTAGCGATTCCACACCGCGCCGATATGCACCTGCCCCGGCGCATACGCAATCTTCGCCCACTGCGTATCGCTGATCACACTGGAGACAATCCCGCCCTGCAAGGCCATCGGGCGCAGTTCATTGTTGGCATAGACGCGGATATGGGCCTCGTCCCAGCCTTCACGGTTTTGGAAGATGCGCAGGCTGCCCAACGCCGCCTGCCCATTGCTCCAGTCATAAAGCAGTTCAGCGGCGCGCTGCAGGTCGGATTGAAGCTGCTGCAGATAGAGCGAATCGTAGCGCGCGTCCCACTGCAGCGAGACATCCAGGTTGAACAGCAGCAGCGGGTTGGCGCTGGAGACGGTCAAGGTCTGCACACCACCCGAGGCGATGGTAAACATCGCCAGGCCGCTTTCGGTGGGCGCAGCGGAGGTCGAGTACAGGGTAAAAGCGCCCCGGTCGGGATCGGCGGCCGTCTCCGGCCACAGGGCGACCAGTTGATCGCCCAGGGCCAGTTCGCCGCGTCCGAGCAAATAGCCCAGGGAATCGGTGCGGAAAGGCGCCACCCCTGAGGCGCTGTCTCCCGCGGGCGCAATTGCCTTCGCCTGACCAGTCTGCCCGGCCGCCAGGCGGTAGACCATCGCGTTCGAGACCGGCGCGCCGACCTTCATGACCCGCACCTGCGTCCCGCGCCCGCGAAAGGGGAAGGTCGCCGCCGAAGCATAGGGCTGCTGGAAGACCGGCGCGCCGTTCGGCGCGCTGGAGGGATCAGGATAAGCCTGCAAGCGCAAGACAATATCATCCGACTGCCCGAAAAAGCCGCTGGCGAAGGTATCCCAATAGTAAACATAGGGCAGCGAGGCGCTGACCCAGGCGGGGCCGGCGCTTAACGTACCGTGGTGGCGTCCAGGCGTCAGATCGTAAAGTGTCGCGCCGCGGCCCTCGTTGAAACGCCAGTAAGCAGCCAGGCCCGGCGTGGCATTCGGCAGAATCTTTCGCCGCGTGGCGCGAATTTGCGCCGCGCTGCGGGCGTAATCCCACAAGCGCACTTCATCAATCTGCCCGGCGAACAGGCGGTCGGGAAAGAGCGGCGAGCGCCCGATGTTCAGGTCTAACGTTGAAGCCTGCGGGGAGGCGGCGCAGGAGGTCACGCCGACCAACAGGCCGTTGATGAAAATCTGGGCGCGGCTGCCATCGAACTCCCCCGCCACGTGATACCACTGGCCGCTCGCCATCAGCGGAAGCGAGGCGACGCCGCCCCAAGTCCCGCCGCAGTCTAAGGTCAGCGAGAGCCGTCCATTGTCGCCGGCGCTCAGCGCATAGCCCTGGCTGTAACCGGGCCAGTTGTCCTTGCCGACAATGACACCCTCCCAGGCATTGGTCGCCCAGTGATCGGCATTGATCCAGGCCTCGACAGTGAAGTTGGCCGGGTTCAGGGCCGGCGCATCCGGCACAGCCACATAGTCATCCTGGCCGTCGAACTGCAAAGCGCTGCCCAACGTAAAGCGCGGGGCAGGGGAGGAACACAGTCCGCCGGATGGCCCGCTCGCCGGCGCGGGGGCGCTGCCCGCCCATTGAGGTTGGCGGTCGCCGCCGGCCAGCAGCCCCTGCCCACCGGTAACGCTGCGGTCGTTGAGTTGGTTTCCCCAGTTCTCATCAAAGTTCCAGTCGCCCACCACGTCGTTGTGGCGCGGGGGGAGGCTCTGCGCCCGGTTGGCGCGGATCTCGTCCGCCGAAAGCGCCCGCGACCACAAGCGCACCTGGTCAATCTGCCCGGCGGCGAAGAAATCCATCCAGGAGGCCGCGCCGACCATCAGCGGTTCATCGTTCGCACTGAGCAGGTCTGGGCCGGTCGCCAGCGAGTACACCACCTCCCCGTTCACGTAGCCCACGATTTGATCGCCGGTCGTCCAGGTGACGGCCAGGTGCGTCCATTCCCCGGCCAGGATCTTGCCAGCCTGGAAGGTGTAGGAATTGCCGGCGGCGTCGAAAAATTCAGGATAGATCTGCCCATCCGCGACGCCCAGGATAAAGCCGGTTCCGCCCACAGACTTGCTGAGAATCTTTTGATCGCGCATTGGGTCCACCAGTTTGACCCAGGCCTCGACCGTCAGTTCCTTGCTCGCCCCCAGCGCATCCCCCGGCAGCAAGGCGTAATCATTGACGCCATCGAACAACAGGGAACTGCTCTGGGAGGAGGCGCTCTGGCAGGCGCACAGCCGGTTTTGCGCCAGGGCGGCCACTTCTACGGCGGAGAGGGCGCGATTGTAAATGCGCACCTCGTCCATCAAGCCCTGGTAGCCCTCGCCGGCAGCATCGCCCAGGGAGACGCCATTGCCCGTCGCCATCAAAGCCGGGGAGGGCGCAGTGACCAGTTGGGAAGCGATCTCCACCCCGTTGTAATACAGGCGCATGGTGCGGCTGGCGCTGTCATAGCTGCCGGCGAGATGCTGGTAGACGCCAACTTGCAAATAGCCAGGCATGCGGATTTGCCAGAAAGCCCCGTCAATCTTGAGGTAGAAATGATAATCGCTGTTTTCAACGCGCAAAACGGCCTTTTCATTGCCCAGGGTGACAAAGCGCTCAATGCCGTAAGGCGACGGTAAAACATCCGGGCGGATCCATAAGGCGATGGTCAGGTCTTGCAGGGCGTCAAGCTGGCTGACGCTCACATTCCTGGGCATATTGTTGTTCAGGTTGAGCGCGTAGAGGCTTTGCGTCACCGGGGTGGTGGGTATATACCCAGAACCATCCAAATCGAGATTGTAACCATTGCCCGAGGCATCCAACGCGACTGCGCCGCCGCCTTCTTCAAAGCCCCACGCCGCGACCAATCCGTCAGCGCTGGCGCAGGCAGTGTCCTGCCCCGCCTCTGCGTCGGCGGCCGCCTCCCAGCTTCCGCCGCCGTCGAGCGAATACCAGGCGCGCACTGCGCCAACCGCGTCGCCTTCGGGGTCGGCCAGCGTATAGGAGATAGGCAGTATAGCCTGGCTGAGAATCTTGGGGGTGGAGTAGAAATCAGCGTCGGGAGCGCCGCCGGGGCGCGTCACAGAGACGGAGGGCAGGTTATTGGGCAGCCCCGCCTGGCTGAAGCGCGTGTTGAGATAGACAAAACTCGGCTGCCTGTTATTTCCCTGCACAATGTCCAGCATGCCGTCGCGATTCATGTCCCCTACTGCCACACTGTAGGTGCGATAGTCCCCGCCAAGTGATACACCGGCGTCAAAATTGCCCTGCCCATCATTCAGGTATACCTTGCTCTGGCGGCCAGCATTGCCCTGCACAACATCCAGCGCCCCATCGCCGTTGACATCCCCCAGCGCCATGCTGAGGCTGCTGAACTCGCCAAACGGCGTCCCCGCCGCGAAACCGCCCCGCCCATCGTTCCAATACACGATACTTTGCTGATAATAGTTGCCCTGCACAATATCCAGCGCCCCGTCGCCGTTCAGATCCCCCAGGGCAAGGCTGTAGGTGCTGGCGGCTTCGCCAAAGGGCGCGCCGGCGCTCCATCCACCCTGGCCGTCGTTAAGATAGACCAGACTCTGCTGCTGATAGTTGCCCTGGACGATATCCAGCGTCCCATTGCCATCCACATCTCCTAAGACAATACTGTTCGTGGCGCGCACCGTATCAGTCAAGACTGCTCCGGCGCTGAAGCCGCCCTGCTTATCGTTTAAATACAGCATGCTTTGCCCATCGTTGCCCTGCACAATATCCAGCGCCCCGTCGCCATTCACATCTCCGGCAACGATGCTCCAAGTCACCCACGCCTCGCCAAACAGGGTGCTGCTGGCAAACCCACCCTGGCCGTCATTCCAATACACCACACTCTGCTGAGATTCATTCCCCTGCAGGATATCCAGATCCCCATCGCCATCCAGGTCTGCGACAGCAATACTCCTGACCTGGGCTGCAGAGCCAAAGTAGGTCGCCTGCGCCAGAGCGCCCCGCCCATCGTTCCAATACAGAACGCCCGGCCTCCCCAAGTTGCCCTGGATAACTTCCAGAAGGCCATCCCCATTGACATCCCCTACGGCGAGGGTGGTGGTGGGGTTTGCCCAGCCCACCGGCGCGCCGGCGTCAAAACCGCCGACTCCATCGTTCCAATACACCATGCTGGCTTGATTCTCGTTGCCCTGGATAATATCAGGCATGCTGTCATCGTTGACATCCCCCAGGACAATGCTTTGGGTAGGGTACACCGCGCCGACCGCCGTCCCCTGGTCGAAATCGCCAATGCCGTTGTTCAAGTACACCAGCGCTGCCGGCCAGCGGTTGCCCTGCACAATGTCCAACGCTCCGTCGCCGTTGACATCCGCCAATGCGACGCTCTGCGTCATGTAGACCCCGCCGAAAGATACCCCTTCTCCAACCCCGCCCACGCCGTTATTCAAGTACAACTTACTGTCCTGTCCATCGTTGCCCTGGATAATATCCGGCCGGCCGTCGCTGTTGACATCCCCTGCGGCGAGGCTGGTGGTATCGTAGCTGCCGCCGAAAGGCGTCTCCACCAAAAAGTTCCCCGCCCCGTCATTGAAGTACAGGACGCTTTGCTGGATATAGTTCCCTTGAATGATGTCCAGCGCCCCGTCGCCGTTCATATCCTTCAGAACGATACTGCGCGTATCTTTATCCCCTCCAAACGGCGTCCCGGCAGCCACTCCGCCATAACCGTCGCCAAGATACACCACGCCTGGCTGAAAATTGCCGGGTGCGCCATTGCCCTGCACAATATCCAAAGCCCCATCACCGTTGACATCCCCCACGGCAATGCTGTTGGTCAGAAGCGCCTCGCCAAATGGTACGCCGGCGTCAAAGACTCCCGCGCCGTTATTCAAATAGAGCCGGCTCTGCTGGACGTTGTTGCCCTGCACAATATCCAACGCGCCGTCGCCATTCATATCTCCCAGGGCGATACTGCTGGTGTTATACGCGTCGCCAAACGGCGCGCCCGCCCCAAAATGGCCGTGCGGTCATTGGCGTACACTATGCTGGGCTGGCCCCAGTTGCCCTGCACGATATCGGGTTGCAGATCAAAATTGACATCCCCCAGGGCAACGCTCTGCGTACGATAGGACTCGCCAAGCAGCGTACCGGTTTCAAAACCGCCGCCATCGTTGTTCAA